>NZ_FNAF01000029.1 GCF_900101835.1 Peptococcus niger | reverse complement strand
TTACTTGGGAGTCAGACTATGGGGGATAAGCTTCATAGTCAAAAGGGAAAGAACCCAGACCGTCGTCTAAGGTCCCCAAGTTGGTGTTAAGTGGAAAAGGATGTAGAATCGCTCAGACAACCAGGATGTTGGCTTAGAAGCAGCCATCATTAAGAGAGTGCGTAATAGCTCACTGGTCCAGGGGTTCCGCGCCGAAAATGTAACGGGGCTCAAACACCACACCGAAGACACGGAATGCATAGCATTGGTAGAGGAGCGATCCATTGAGAACGAAGCGAGAGCGCAAGCGCTCGTGGACCCAATGGAAGAGAGAATGCCGGTATAAGTACACGATAAAAGAGGTGAGAATCCTCTTCGCCGAAAGTCTAAGGATTCCTGGGGAAGGCTCGTCCGCCCAGGGTAAGTCGGGACCTAAGGCAAGGCCGAAAGGCGTAGTCGATGGGAAACAGGTAGAAATTCCTGTACCTATCTTATTTAATGACCACGCAGTGACGCAGAAGGGTACAGCGAGCGCCCAGTTGGTGAGGCGTTCAAGCGCGTAGGGCGATGCGTAGGCAAATCCGCGCATCACGAGCCTGAGACGTGACGACGAGTGAAACATAGTAACGAAGTCCTGAATCCCCCGCTGCCAAGAAAAGCTGCTAAGGAAAATAAGATAGCCCGTACCGCAAACCGACACAGGTAGACAGGTAGAGAATACTAAGGCGCGCGAGATAACTCTTGTTAAGGAACTCGGCAAAATGAACCCGTAACTTCGGGAAAAGGGTTGCTCCCCCGTGTGAGTATGAACAATACAGAGCATAAGGGAGCCGCAGAGAAGAGGTCCAGGCGACTGTTTAGCAAAAACACAGGTCATTGCCAAATCGTAAGATCACGTATAATGGCTGACGCCTGCCCGGTGCTGGAAGGTTAAGGGGAAGAGTGCAAGCTTTGAACCGAAGCCCCAGTAAACGGCGGCCGTAACTATAACGGTCCTAAGGTAGCGAAATTCCTTGTCGGGTAAGTTCCGACCCGCACGAAAGGCGTAACGATCTGGACGCTGTCTCAACAAGGGACTCGGTGAAATTGAA
>NZ_FNAF01000028.1 GCF_900101835.1 Peptococcus niger | reverse complement strand
ACTCGCCCTTATGGGGATAGACATTGGAATGCTCTGCCAGGTATGCTTTGGCTGTATCATTGATTTTCAGGTTATAGGAGACTTGAAAGGTTTCATTTCCTAGGTTATGGCCTTCTCGGAATTTAACCTGAACCCGGTCTTGCTTTCCGGTTTCCCCAACTCCAAGCGAATAAGAGGCCCATGAAATATACTTGTCGCCATCACCTACTGCATGACCTAAGGTGGTGTAGTTATACCTGGTATTGTGGTAATTGCCCACTCCACCTTCCCAAATAACTGTCTTCGTGCCATCAGCAGCAATTCTTTTGATTTGAAAATCGACCTGCTCCTTGTTCAAGTCCACATAAGGGCTAAGGACGTCTTCCAGATAAAGGTTATTGGTGGAATAGCTGGAGGTGATTTTGTCAAAGGCATTGGTCAAGCCTTCTGCGTCATCGGCTAAATGGAGCTGACCTCTGGCGGTATTGGTTAAGTCCCTTAACTCGCTAAGCCTACGCTCCTCTATCTTAATGGCGATGGAATGAAAGTCTATAGCGCCAACTTGACTTTGCAAGTATCTGTAAGCTTTACTATTATCCCCTGTTATATCAGCGTACTTAGAAGTTGAGATGGTGACCTCATCATACCTAGGATTATACCTGGACACGCTTTCATTGGGCTCGCCATCTGTTATAAAGATTAGCACCTTTCTATTGCCGTCGTTGACCACGCTGTCATCCTTAAAGAGCTGGGCTGCCCGATAGAGGGGGGTGCAGTAGTTGGTCCCTGTTCCGCTAGAATACCGGACGGAAACCCTAGCTTCGCTGTTTCTTCCCAGACTTTGCCATCCATAAGGAACCTTCGTCTGGGTATCCAGCTGACATCTTTCTCCGTCATAATTGTCATCACCTACAAAGGTCATAACACAGGCCTTGTTCTTGGGATTGGCGGCCAAGAGTTTGGTTAGAAGGCCATCGCCATAGCTGTAACGGTCTCCGCCATTTAAAAGCTTGTCAGCAATATCATCCCGCCGCTCTTCTCGGCCTGTAATCTTGCTGTAATAGTCTCTAGTGGTCATAGAGGCCGTGGTATCGACGGCAATGAGGAAGTCATAGCCGGGTTCTTCTTTTTG
>NZ_FNAF01000027.1 GCF_900101835.1 Peptococcus niger | reverse complement strand
CCGGATGATGCACGCAGTGACGGCCGGGTTATGGACAGACCACTTAACGATGCCATAGGAGGTGCTTCATGCTTGCCCAACTGAAAAGTGCTTGCTACACTGGTTTGGATGTATATACGGTTTCGGTAGAAATTGATGCTGCCCGCGGCTTGCCTTCTTGGGACATTGTCGGCCTGCCGGATATTGCCGTTCGCGAAAGCAAAGAACGTGTTCATACCGCATAAATGATAATATTGGGGGAAAAGAATTGAAAGAAATTATGTTTATTTATAAAAATGAAGAGGAGATTATTTAAATGCCACAAATGAATAAAGGTGGAAAGTTTATTTTTGGGAAGTCTATTATTCATAAGGATGGTACTATTCAATTTCCACTTCAGGCTATAGAAGAGTATAGGATTACAAGTGAAAATAAAATATATTTGTTTACAGGTAGTAAAAAAACAGGTGGATTTTGTGTTACAAGAAGAGGATTGTTTTACCCATCTAAAATTGGACATATTCTACAAGAGACACCGTCACTTTTAGAGTTCGCAACTAAGCCTGGTGAGTTTGTTAAATATAAAGGCAGATATTACTGTTGGCTTCCGATTTCTATAGATGGAAAAATAAAATTGAATAAAGATGTAATGAATTTTTTGGAGATTATTCCTAATATGGAATTATTGTCTATTCGTAGTAGCAATATTGCATTTACAATGGGAGCTAAAGGACCGTTGTTAGAAAAGGCAAAAAAATATAAAGGTGAAATTCCTGTATTTTGAATGTAAAACGGAAAATTAAATTCTAATTTTGTGAGGAGGCGAGGCTGATTGAAAGAATATATTTTGAGTTTAGAAAAAGAATTCTCTTTGATAGAAAATGGCTTTAAAGAGCAAGAAAAAAGAGCCTTTGCTGATTATAAATCTAATAATAATGAGCATAGCAAAAAATTAGCATTTTTAGCTTATAAATCCAATGTATATCAAGTTAGAATGTATGGTGTGTTTCTATTTGGATATTTATCATCAGATAAAGAAATTTTAAGATTTATGAGAGATGAAGTTTCTAAAGACGGTAATTGGAAAGTTCAAGAAGTATTAGCAAAGGCATTCGATGAATTTTGCAAGAAAATAGGATATGAAAAAGCACTTCCAATAATTGATGAATGGTTAAAAAACAATAATCCTAATACAAGGAGAGCTGTTACGGAGGGACTAAGAATATGGACGAGCAGACCATATTTCAAGGAAAATCCGAATGAAGCTATTGAAAGAATTGCCAACTTAAAAGAAGATGCAAGCGAATATGTAAGAAAATCGGTTGGAAATGCTTTAAGGGATATTAGTAAGAAATTTCCAGAGTTGATTAAAATTGAACTTGATACTTGGAATTTAGAAAGTAAAGAAATAAAACAAGTATACAAGCTGGCGAGTAAATTGATTGTATGACAACTTCCAGTTCGTAGGGTTTAAAAGGTTGCCCTGGGCCACCATTTGGACGACGTGATTGAAACCTTGCTGATGAGCCTGTTTTATGAAGGTCGCCTGCATACCTTTGCACCTTACGC
>NZ_FNAF01000026.1 GCF_900101835.1 Peptococcus niger | reverse complement strand
ACCTCCTTTCTAAGGAAAACCCGTAACGGTAGAAACCGTTACAACAAATTGTTACACTTGTTTGGTCTGTTTAGTTTATTAAGCACATGAGCAATTGCTCCTGTGCTTTTTTTGTTGGGCCGATTAGTGGTATGCCCCGGACCTTCTCGGCGAACCATTTCTATGGTTCAGTCGCCGGGCTAAAGGACTATCCTCTCGGCAAATTGTCACTACATCAAAGTGTCTACGGTTCTACCGCCGGGTACAAGCGGTAGTCGGGTCAGGTGGTGTGGCGGATCACCTCGTAGCTTAAGGAAAACCCGTAACGGGCGACGTCGTGACAACAATCTAGTACATCTTTTGGCCTGCTTCCATAGACCAGCGCATAAGCTTAATGCTTGTGCGTTTTTTTATTGGCCTTGCAGGGGCTTAAGTGATTTGAGGCGAAGGCGATGCCCCTTGGAGAAGACCTTTATTTTAACCAGTAAGTTTTCTAAAAAAGCTTTTGCTTTTTAAAAAATGTGGTATAATACGAATATGAACAATGTTCATTTTGGAGGGAAAGGTATGAATCATCAAGCGACGTCTAAAGAAAAACTATTGACGGCAGCGCGCATTTTGGTTGCTGAAGAAGGCTTTTCTGCTCTAGCCATCAGAAAGCTGGCTGAAGCAGCTTCTGTTTCAGTTGGAACGGTCTACAATTATTTTCCGTCTAAAAAAATATTGATGGCGGAAGTGGTTGAATCTGTTTGGTTATATATTTTTCACGGTGACAACTGGACGCAACCGGACAATTTTTTGTCATCTGTGGAATGGATTTATGGACGCCTTATGGCGGCTCAGCGACAATATCCGGATATTATGCAGGTTCATTTTCATGGGCTGCCGGAATCGGACAGTGAGAAGATGCAGGCGATATACCAACATATTGAAGCGGCCTTGGTGAAGCTTTTGGATCAAGATGAGGATGTGCGGCAGAATGTTTTTGGCGCGGATTTGACATCGGAGCAGCTGGCACGTTTTGCCTTGCATCATTTGATGTACCAGGCGGCCTTAAAAAAGGATAATTGTGCCGATTTATTGGCGGTTTTAAAGGCGCTCTTATATGAGGAGGATATGGGATGTTTAAAAAAGTTAAGCAGATAAGGCTCTTGCTTTTTGCAGCTGTGGTGTGGATGTTTGCCGGATTTAACGTCATGCGTTTAGGTGTTCTGAGCTTTTATAAGCCGATTTACTGGTGGGAGCCAGTATTGATGGTGATGGTTTTTCTGGTTTTTGCCGTTTTTATTTTTGGACCCTTGGTCAAAAAAAACGTGGTGCGCATTGCCGCCTACAAAACGCCCCAGCCCTTTTACCGCTTTTTTGACCGGAAGGGGTTTACGATGATGGCCTTGATGATTACCCTAGGGGTGAGTTTACGGGCTTCCCACCTATTGCCGGATGTTGCTATCGCTGTCTTTTACACCGGCTTGGGAGGGGCTTTGGCCATGGCCGGTATTTTGTTTATGAAAGCCTATATTGAGGCGCATCGCAAGGTGCAGGGTTGAGTCCTTTGTATAAGTGACAGCAAACAGGCCACCGCTGATTTTCATGAATCAGCGGTGGCCTGTTTGCTTTTATTTTTTTATGAAGGGTTAATCGCTTAAAACGCTGCCGGCGGCGGTTACAAAGAGTTCGGCCGGCGGGGTGAGGCTTGAGAACTGCATTGGGCTCAAAACGGCGGCATAGGCGCCGGCATTGTCGATGATGACGGCGTCACCAACGGCCAGCTTTGGCAGCAGAATATCTTCGGCGATCAGGTCTGTGCCGGCGCAAAGGTTGCCGACAAGGTTGACCTGCTCAGAGGGCGGATCGTTTTTTAGGGTACGGATATGAAAGGCGTCGCGGCAGGTGAACAAGGGTTCAAACGGTTGGGCATCCGGGTAGGGGCGCATCATCTGGTCAATGGACGGACGAATGAAGCCGTTTAAGGTATTGCTTAAAATCAGCCAGGTCTTGCCGCGGGAAACCTTGCGGTCGCGGACGGTGGTGATGTATTGTCCGCTTTGGCCGACGCAGAAGCGGCCGCTTTCAATAAAAATCCGGGTGTAGGGGTGGGCATTGCGATAGCGGGCCAGGTATTTGCCGGCGGCCAGGCCCAAGGCGGGAATATCCAAGGGGGTTTGATGGGCTGCGTAAGCTAAGCCGATGCCAGACCCCATATTGATGTACATGAGCGGTCGGCCCAGGGCAGCCTCAACCCGGTCTGCCAAGGAGAGGACGTTCTGGTAATAGGCTTGCAGTTTGTCGCTGTCTAAGACTTGGCTTTGCAAATGAACGTGGATACCAGTCACCATCAAATGGGGCATATGCCGGTTCTTTAAGATGGGTAGTAGCATTTCTTCATCAATGCCGAATTTTGCCGATAAGCCGTCGCCGCCATTCATCGAAAAAGCGGGGTTGACCCGGACGCCAATTTCCGCCACCGTGCCTTCTCGGGCAGCAAGGCGTTCCAAGTGATCCAACTCACCAATGCTGTCGGCAATAATGGTGGCGGCATTAAAGGCGCCTTCCAAGTCGGCAGGAGATTTACCTGGCGCCGAATAATAAATTTGTGATTGCCGCAAACCGGCATCAGCAGCCAATTGGACTTCTTTCAAACTGGCCGCATCTGCCCCAAAGCCTTCAGAAAAAATGGTGCGGAGAATATGCGGGTTTGGGTTACATTTGAGGGAATAGAAGAAATCCACGTCCGGAAAATGGGTCCGGAGTAGCTGGGCTTGGCTGCGAATGTGCTGTTCATCGTAAATATAAAAGCTGTCGTGGTTTTCAAGCTGGGCTGTGATGATGTCATTTAACATGGGGCGGTCCTCCCGTTTTAGTCTTTAGTGCGGTCCATAGCACCAGTATACTGGCTTTCCGGCGATTGTACAAATCCACCTATAAAAAAATCGCTGCGCGGTCAGGCCGGCAGCGATGAGGGGGAGGTGATAAGAAAGGTGGTTTAATCAAGTCAGCAGCACTGGTCGGGACCTAGGTTTTGGCGGTGTTTGCAGATGCGCCTGTCTGTCAGCAAGGCATGGCTGGTTCTGCTGGCATCGGCAAGTGTGCGCCTGGATATGAGGGGGATTGGCAGGGCGGGTGGCGGGAAAAGCGGCTTGGCTGCTGCCCGCTTGACCTGCCCTGATTGGGTCCGGAGGGCTTATTGACTAGCCGACCGTTTTCGGAAGCTTGGCAGGCAAGTCATCAATGCGGCCGGGCAAGCCGGGAAAGGTGACGCTGCAGAGCAAGACGGAAGTACTGAATGTTGTCGCAAAGAGCTTTTTGATGGTTGACATGGACAGACCTCCTTATATTGGTTGTATTCATCCTACCATAAGCTTGTCAACCAGAAATGATGGGCCGGTAAAGATAGCAACAAGTTTTTCGCGCGAAAAAGGGCTTCATTTTACAACTTACAGCAGGGGGGTTACCGTAACGGTCAAGGCACCGGCCGCTTCTAATTGGTGGGCCAGGGCAAGCAAGAGGGGCTCGGCTCCCTTTTTGCCCATGAATTGCAGGCCCAAGGGCAGGCCGGCCTCGTTTTCGTACAGGGGCAGGCTAATGGCCGGTTGACCGCCAATATTCGCTTGTTGGGTAAAGGGGGCGTAGGCTAAGAGGTCTGCAAAAGCCTCCCAGATTAGGGCTTGTTGGTCTGCGAAAGGAAGGTCATCGATGGCGTATAGTTTGTCGGTCATTGCTGGGCTCAGTGCAAAGCGATCTTGGACCGGGGCCGGTTCATTCGTCGTGGGGGTCAAGTAAAGGTCGTAATCATCCAAAAAGCTTTCAATGGTGATGCTGCAATGATCCCACACTTGCAAGGCCCGGGTATAGTCCAAGCCACTCACCTTAAAGCCGGCACGGTACCATGCCCAAGTGGTTGCTTCCAAATCTTTTTTTGTCACCGGCCGGCCCAGCATTTGACCGATGCTGTCGATGTTTGCGGCCATTTCGACGGCGTTCACCAAATAATAGGCCTTTAAGGCAGCAATGCCATCTGTCGGCAGGGTCTTTTCTTCCAAATGATGGCCCAAGTCGGATAAGATCGATACCGCCTGGGCCAGGGCTGCTTTGGCCTCAGCCGAAGTCTCTTCGCCGACGGGATTCTCCGCCGACCAGGCAATTTTAAGCGGCCGGCGGTTGACCAGCTGGTCCGGGGCCATGGCCAAGGGCGGCAGGGGGAAGGGGTAGGACAGGCTGCGCTCCTGGACGGTGGTCAGCAGGGTCATGGTATCGCGCACCGTCTTGGTTAAGGCAAAAGAAATGGCCGCGCCCTGCCAGCGCCGATAATTGCCGGGCCCGGCCGGGGTCCGTCCGCGCGTTGGCTTCAAACCGATTAGCCCATTCAGCCCTGCCGGCACGCGAATAGAGCCGCCACCGTCACTGGCGCTGGCCACCGGCACCCAGCCCGCCTTAACGGCTGCCGCTGCCCCGCCGCTAGACCCGCCCGGGTTGCGGGCAAGATCCAGCGGCGATGATACCGGCCCGTATACTTCCGCATCACTGATGGTTTTCACGCCGAACTCAGGGGCATTCGTTCGTCCGATAATTAGAAAACCGGCCTGCAATAAGGCCTGCACATACCGGTCTGTCTCTGCTGCCACATGCGACCGCATCAACCGGGACCCGTTGGTCAGCGGCATGCCCTTTTGTGCATCGCCCAAATCTTTCAATAGAATCGGAACCCCGAAGAAAGGCGGTAAATCAGCCCGGGCCTGGGCCGATAATCGCGCCAATATTTTATCTGCCCGTTCAGCAACCTGCAGTGTTGGTGGTTGCTGCAAATCCATTACCGCATTGAGTATCTTATTTTCAGCGCGAATGGTCGCTATGACCTCATTGGTTAAAGCGCTTACAGTATACTCACCCTTGCGAATTTTTGCTGCCGTTGCCGTTGCATCGTCAAAAAAAATCATAAGAACTCCTTTCGCTGTTCAGGACCATGCTCTCATACAAGTATTGTAGCCGGTGGCCTTGGCTGCGGCAAATCAAAATTAAGACAGTGGTAAAGGGCGTAAGCCCTAAACAGTTGTAAGCGTCAGCAAGCCCACTTGACCGTCTAGGAGAAAAACAAATAAAGTTTCCCAAAAAGGCAAAAAAAGGGTTGACGGCATAAAATAGTCGTGGTATTATATACAAGCTGTCGCAAACGACAGCAGTTCTTTGAAAACTACACAGCAACGCATACGAAAGATATGCAGATGAGTTTTTCTGTTTATATAGAAAAGGTCATCAATTTCATCGAGAGTGAAAACTCAAGCGAAATAAGTAAGCAAACTTATACTAAACCAAAGGTTAAGTAACTAAGGGCATGCGGTGAATGCCTAGGCGCCGGGAGCCGAAGAAGGACGCGGTAAGCTGCGAAAAGCTACGTTGAGTCGCAAGCAGACCTTGACACGTAGATATCCGAATAGGACAACCCTGCCGGAGT
>NZ_FNAF01000025.1 GCF_900101835.1 Peptococcus niger | reverse complement strand
AGAGCAATAGGTAAGGCTTTGATATCATCTCCACCTTTTCCCCTGCCCCACACCGTACGTGAGACTTTCACCTCATACGGCGCTCCATCGCAATTACTTCAGTTGATTCATATCCTTTATTAATCCTACTTGATTTGTTTCATTAACCGTAGCTAGTTGGATAGGCTCCAACTTGGTCGTTTTTCTTAGTTTATTAAGCTTTTTGAGTTGTTTACCATCTAGCCGCAATTGGCTAGACAAGTAAGATATGGTGTCAGGGTTTGTGGCATGTACCAGCTTGTGGGCCGGTGTCGTAAGCAGGATTAGATTTTGGTAGTTATCCTTGCCACCTAGCTTCCTAGGTAGCTTGTGGTGGCAGTGTATGTCACCGGGTACCAATTCTTGACCTGTTAATCCACATTTGCCATGTTGCCCGGCATACAAGGATATTCGATTATCATTGTATTCTAGGCTGGCATTTCTAACCGGATGGGTCATTAGATAGTGCATGACTTCATCGCTTCCTGACTTGGGAATTTTCTTTTGCAAGAGGCCCCTGCCTTCCGGTGTGTATTGACAGGCTCCAGCTTTTTGTGCCATTGGATTACGGGACTTGTAAAACCCTATGGGTATTACCGGTTTACCGTTTATCCACCTTACCTGTTTAGATTTACCATATCGCTCTTTAAGCTTAATGTTGTCTATTTGTCCCTCTTTCTTGAGGGCTTTACCAAACCGATTTTTAAACTTAATGCTAGTTGTCCTCTGTATTTCAGCAAGGTCTTTGGTCACATTATTGGCAATGCCATAGTAGTTTTGGATCCCCATAACCATGGAATTGTATAGGTCTATTTCAAGGGCCTGCACTTTTCCGCTTTTTGGCTTCTGGATATTCTTTAGCTGTTTTGACAATTGCTTTCTCGTATTGGCTTTAGTCTTGTCACTCATTCGGGCATTGACTACCCATTTATGCGACTTAGGCTGGAGCTTTAACTTGAAACCAAGAAATTCGCTGTAGTTCTTCTTGAGGTTGACAATTTTTGTCTTTTCAGGCGAGATTTGTAGCTTTAACCGGTGGCTGAGCCATTGGGTTATAGCGTGCTTCAAGAGGACAGCTTCTTTGCGTGTTTTGCAGAAGATTTTGAAATCATCTGCATAGCGGACAAAGTAAAATTCCTTGAGCTTTGTTTTACGCATTGCCGTATATTCGCTACCTAGGTTTCTGTTGCCGTTCTTATTGTATTGCGGCTTTGGTGGCTTATTTAGTTGCCGGTGAAAATCCTTCCACTGACTAGATAGCCACCAGTCCAATTCATTTAGAACCACATTTGCCAATAAGGGAGATAGGATACCGCCTTGGGGTGTTCCCTTGGTAGGGTATTCTATTTGCCCACTTGGCAATACAATAGGCGCTTTTAGCATTTGTTTAATAATTTGCAAGAGTTTCGTATCCCGGATACCTAGTGTCCAAAGTTGACGCATAAGCTTTCTATGATTGACTTCATCAAAGAAAGACTTAATGTCAAAGTCAATGGCATAAGTGCAGTGACTTCTCTGCATCAGTCGGTAGCACTCATTTATGGCGTGCTCTGCACTCTTGTTAGGTCTGAAGCCATAAGAGTACGGACTGAACTTAGCTTCCATGATAGGCTCCAGTATTTGTAGAATGGCTTGCTGGGCAAGTCTATCTTCAATACAGGGAATACCTAGAGGGCGCTTCTTGCCATTGGGCTTGGGGATTTCTACTCGTCTTACTTTCTTCGGTTGGAGCCATGAGAGCTTGCTTATCATTAGGTTGAGGTAGTCCTCATCTGATAATCTTGCAATGTCCTCAATGGTTTTTCCGTCCGTTCCCGGTGTATGACTGCCCTTGTTGCTTTTAATGGTTCTATAGGTCAGTTTCAGGTTGTTAGGGGAGACAATTAGCGACCAAAGGTCACCAAAGATTTCTCCGGCCTTACTTCTGGCATATAGGTCATCTTGCAATTCTTGCATGTCGTAATACCGGGCTTTTGTGGCTTTGTGGTTTGGTTTTTGATTTATCAAGTTAATTTCCACTTATACATCACCACCTTATCTGTGATGACAATTTCTATTGTCATACTCGACTTAGTGGATTCATAAAGGATTGATTTACTTCAGTAACTGTGACTTGAGGCTATTCCTCCGTGTCCATTGCAGACATTTCATCGGTCATGCCTCTACTCTCAATCGGACAAAAGCAAGTTATTCCCGGGAGGGGTGTTCCTTGCTGCCGGCCTGCTGTAACACGTTAATGGCCGTTCCAACCTTTCCACGTTCCAATAACTCTATCTGTACATATAGCCTTAGGTGCTTCCTATAAGCCTGCTACCTGGATGCCGCCTGTAACGACATAAAGCATTTCATGGCGTTCATTCTTACTTTACTTCAGTAGCAACACATCCGTGTTCGGTGCATTTCTGCATCTTGCAAATCTAGACCCGTACATTCGGAAGTTCGTCAGTGCCTGTGGCACATTCTCGCCATAGCTATTTTATAGACCCCCGGCATATAACTAGCACCGTCCACCTCTGGACAGCTTTCCACAGCTTGGCCTGTTTGGGCTACTCTCTGCCGTCTTCACCGAGCTTCTAACCCCTGAATGGTTACACATTCTGACGCTAGCCGGAGTATTAGGGAAGGCGTTTCAGGGCGTTACCCCTTCGTTCCACCTTTTGAGTTATTAGTTGTTCTCTTAATTAAGAGTCAGTCTTTTACCCTACTAATCGGACTGCTTACGCAGGTTATCTCTATTTCTAGGATAGCTTAATGGTTATAGACCAACGTGTCGCACGACCGCTTTGCTAAAAAGGCTCAGCCAGATCCACCAGCTGCCCTAGCCGAAATGAAAGCCGTCAAGAAATGGCCACCCGCTATGTCGTGACCAGTTAGCGGCGGGCCATGTGCCTAAGCCGGCTTATTTGACCGACATAAAGAATGCCTAAGTTATCCTTTTATATCCCCAAGCCCTTTAATCCCAGTTTTTCACTCCAACCCCTTTACTGACAAGACAGATGTATTGTCAATTTTTATTTTTATGGTATGATAGGCTGGTAGCTTTTTTTTTGGAGAATTTCAGTCAAACACGATAGGAGTAATCATGGAGCGTAAAACATTAGATGCCTTAAAAAACGAAAAAGATGCTGTTATTCTAGCCCACTATTATGTGGACGATGACGTGCAAGCGGCCGCCGACCATGTCGGTGATTCCTTTACCCTGGCCAAGCTTGCAACCACCATTGATGCCAAGCGGATCGTCATGGCCGGCGTTTCTTTTATGGGGGAAACGGTTAAAATTTTAAACCCGGATAAGCAAGTCTACCTGCCGGATCCTAAGGCCGATTGTCCCATGGCCCACATGGTGACCATCCAGCAAATCAAAGAGATGAGAGAAAAGTACGAGGACTTGGCCGTCGTTTGCTATGTCAATTCCACCGCAGAAATCAAGGCCAATTCAGACTACTGCTGCACCTCTTCTAATGCCGCTAAAATTGTCGGGGCCATCGAGAGCAAAAATATTTTCTTCATACCGGATGGAAACTTAGGCCGTAATATTGAAAAGTTTTTCCCGGAAAAGCACTTTATTAACAATCAAGGCTGCTGCCCAGTTCATGACGGAATTACTCCCGATTTAATCAAACAGCTAAAAAAGCGCTATCCTGATGCAGCCATCCTTGCCCATCCGGAATGTAGGCCAGAAGTCCTCGACCTGGTCGATTATAAGGGGTCCACAAAAGGGATGATAGAGGCCGTAAAAGACTTGAATAAAGACCTTAACATCATTATTACCGAAGAGGGCCTGCGCTACGAATTAGACAAGACCTATCCCGATAAAACTTTTATCTTCCCGGAAATGATCTGCGAAGGCATGAAACGAGTGACCATCGATAAGATCATTGATGTGTTAGAAAGCGGAAAAAATGAAGTCCATGTAGACCCTGCCCTCGCCGAACGCGCCAAACTTCCCCTTGACCGGATGCTTGACATTTGCAGCTAAAAAGTTTTGACAAGGAGGCCAGCCGTGACCAATCGTTTACCCTTTTTCCTCATCGATCCTTATATCTTAACGGCCTTAAAAGAAGACATTAACGAAGAAGACATCTCCACCAATGCCATTATCGACGCAGAAGCAAGGGGCCATGTCAAACTGCTCGCCAAGGGAGACGGCATCATTGCCGGGCTTCCTGTTTTTGAACGGGTCTTCAGCTTACTGGACCAGCAAAGCAGCCTTGAATTTTTCAAAAAAGACGGAGACCCGGTCCGCAAGGGAGACCATATTGCAACGGTTCGCGGCCAATTACGAACCCTGCTGACCGGCGAGCGCGTTGCCCTTAATTTTTTGCAAAGGATGAGCGGCATTGCCAGCTATACGCGACAAATGGTTGATTGTCTGGGCGAGAGTAAGAGCAAAATCGTCGACACCCGGAAAACAACGCCCAACTTCCGTCTTTTTGCAAAATACGCCGTCACCGTCGGCGGCGGTGGCAACCATCGCTACAATTTAACAGACGGTCTCATGCTCAAGGATAACCATATTCAGGCCGCAGGCAGCATTAAAGCCGCCGTTGAGAAAGCAAGGAATTATGCTTCTTTCGTCCGTAAAATTGAAGTGGAAGTTGAAAGTATGGACCAGGTGGAAGAAGCCCTGGAGGCAGGGGCCGATATCATCATGCTCGATAATATGACCCCGGAAAAGATGAAAAAAGCCATCGAGCTTATTGGCGGACGCGCCCTTGTAGAGTTATCCGGCAATATTGATTTAACCAATCTGCACTTATATAAGGACCTGGGGGCAGACATTATCTCAAGCGGAGCCCTGACGCACTCAGCCCCGGTCTTAGACCTATCCATGAAGGAGCTTGGCCGTGACCTTGAGTAAAGATGAGAGATTAAAAGCCCTGACCAAACGCTTAAAAGAAGCTCCCGGACCGATCGCCGGAGATGACTTGGCCAAGGCATTTGATGTTTCCCGACAAGTCATTGTCCAAGACATCAGCCTATTAAGAGCCAAGGACGTCCCCATTGTATCCACCAACCGGGGCTACTATATAGAAAGCAGCAAGGGCTATCGGCGGGTCTTTAAATGTCAACACCGAGATGACCAAATCACTGACGAACTCAACCTCATCGTCGACCTGGGCGCCACTTGCGAAGACGTCTTCGTCGAACACCGCTTCTATGGCAAAATCAGCGCCCGGTTGGATGTGAAATCACGAAAAGATGTTAAAAATTTTATGGACAATATTTACAACAGTGTCAGCAGGCCCTTAAAAAACATTACCAACGGCTACCATTTTCACACAGTATATGCTGATGATGAGGAGACCTTGGATGAAGTGGGTGACATGCTGGAAGAAAAAGGTTTTTTGGTAAAGTAATCATCCTATGGAGGACAGAGTACACAATGAAAAAATTAGCTATCATCGGTTATGGGGCCTTAGGTAAAATTTTAGTCTCAGCCGTCTTGAATCATTTAAAGGAAGATTATGAGCTCATAGGTATCTATGACCGCATTTTAGAAGGCGACCACATTGAAATAGGGGGCACCAGCCTACCCCTCTTTGATAATTTTGAGGCCGTCTTAACCAGCGATGCTCAAATCGTCGTTGAAATTGCCGGTGTTGGTGCCGTGCAGAGCTATGGCGACCGCATTTTAAAAGCCCACAAGGACCTGGTTATTACCTCTGTGGGTTCCCTGGCAGATGAAGACCTTTTTGCCAAGCTCAAAGAAAGCGCTAAGCAGGCAGGGCAAAAAATTCACATCACAAGCGGTGCCATCGGCGGTTTTGATATTATGCAGACCCTCTTTCTCATGGGAGACGCAAAAGCAGAAGTCCAAAGCACAAAATCGCCAAAAAGCCTAAATGGCGCCCCTTACTTAAAGGGCAAGGACCTGGCCACCGACAAGGAAGTCATCGCCTTTGAAGGCAATGCTAAAGAAGCCATTGCCGGATTTCCCAAAAACACCAATGTCAGTGTAGCCGCCGGCTTAGTCACCTGTGGTGCAGAAAAAACACAAGTCCGCTTAATCAGCCAACCCGGCAAAGAGGGGAACACCCACCAAGTGACAGTAGAAAATCCCCAAGCCAAGGCCGTTATTGAAATCAGCTCCAAGATTGACCCTAAAAATCCTAAGTCCAGCGTAACCGCAGCCTGGAGCGTCGCTGCCTTACTCAAAAATTTAGCCTCACCCGTTCAATATTTTTAATCGACCTGGCCGGGCCCTCATTAAGTGGCGAAAAATAAACCTCATCCTCAAAAATAGGTACAGATAAGCATATAAAGAATAGAAGCCTCCCTATTCAGGAAGGCTTCTATTTTTATGTACCCGCAGGTGGCCGCCTGAGAGTGGTCTATATATTAGCGCCGTATGAGCTTGTGTCCGCCATACCCCTGACGGCAGGGGCTTCTACCCCCAAATAGGGCAACAAAAAAACGCCAGGACGGATGTCCTGACGTTTTCTTATGTACCCGGCAATGACCGCTTGGGAGTGGTCTACATGTTGGCGCCGTATGGGCTCGTACTCGCCATACCCTTGACGGCAGGGACTTCTACCCCAAAATAGGTCTAGCCAGGGTAACGTAAAAAACGCCAGGACGAATGTCCTGACGTTTTCTTATGTACCCGGCAATGACC
>NZ_FNAF01000024.1 GCF_900101835.1 Peptococcus niger | reverse complement strand
CGGAAAGGCTTGTCGTTGAGCAGTTCGGCATCTTACTTTTGGATACCAAGCTCAAGCTTATGGGTTACAGCATTGTTTTTACTGGCGGTATTAGTAATTCTCTTGTGGAGCCAATCCCGGTTTTTCAAAGAGCTATTTTGGCAAATTGTCAAAATATAATTCTTTTTCATAATCACCTAACCGGTGATTTGACGCCTAGCAAAGAGGACTTAATGCTAACCAAGAGGTTATCTGAAGGTGGAAAAATATTAGGTATTAGCGTGCAGGATCACTTTATCGTTAATCATAAGGGAGAAGCCAAGAGTTTACGCACGGATTATCCTAGCTATTTTTAAGAGTGAAAGGAGAATAATTATGGATAAAGTAAAAGAATTAATGGAGCAATTAGAGGGAGATCTAGAGGAACTCTTTGAGTCGGAAAAATATATTCGCTGGCTCACAACTTTGAGCAAGTTCCATCGGTACTCGTTCTACAATACGATTCTCATTGCTTCTCAGCGACCGGATGCTGGCTATGTAGCCGGTTTTCAGGCTTGGAAAAAGAAATTTAATCGGCACGTTAAGAAAGGGGAAAAGGCCATAAAAATTCTTGCCCCCATCATTAGACAGACTGATGAAGTAAAAAAGATGAATTGGGTCGGCCAGTGTTGGATAAAGATGGTCAGCCAATTTTAGAGGAGCGGTTGATAGGCTATCGGATCGTTTCAGTTTTTGATATTTCCCAAACTGAAGGAGAGGAGTTGCCGGCACTTAGTTCACAAGATTTTTTGGACTGCGGTGTTGAAGGCTACCAGAAACTCTTTTCGGCCCTTAAACAGGCTTCTCCGGTTACGGTCCGCTTTGAGGAAGTCAACGATGGTTCTCATGGTTACTTTTCACGAAACAAGCAAGAAATTGTGTTAAAGCAAGGAATGAGTCAGGCAGATACATTAGCTACGCTTTTTCATGAAATGGCTCACGCCAGTTTGCACAATAATGAAGAGGCTAAGGAAGTGGACAGACATATCAAGGAAGTAGAGGCTGAATCCGTGGCCTATGTTCTGTCTACTCATTTCGGCCTTCCATGCGAAGAAGTGAGTTTGGCATATATTGCGGGCTGGGCCTCTGCTGATAAAGATAAGATGGGCATTTTGAAGAACTCCATGTCGAGGATAAGAGGGGCTGCTTCAAGATTATTAACAGAGATTGAAAAGGAGCTGAAGAAGAGCAAGTCCTCGCAAATGATTGCCTGAGTGTGCTATAATAAAAGAAAAAAGGTTGAAGTAATATGGGTAAATCTTGGGAAAACCTATTTGCAAAAGAACCACTGCATCTATATCATGGCAGTAATGTAGTTGTTGAAAACCCTAGGATAATTAAGCAGGATAGATATCTAGATTTTGGTTTTGGGTTCTATACTACAACTAACTCTGCTCAAGCTAAAAGCTTCGCAAAAAAAGTAGCCGAAAGACGCAAGGTAGGCCAACCGGTAGTCAATAAATATATACTCTCTAAGAGCGAGGAGCTTATGCAGTGCTCGCTACTTACTTTTGAATATGCTAATGAAAGTTGGTTAGACTTTGTATCGGCTAACCGTAATGGGGTTTATGCAGGCGATAAATTCGATCTGATCTTTGGATCTGTTGCAGATGATAGCGTATACCAGACGCTTACTTTATATGAGACGGGGTTATTAAACAAGGCTCAAACAATAGAAGCATTAAAAATTAAAAAACTTTTTAATCAGTTGGTGTTTACTTCGGAAAAAGCTTTGGCCTGTCTACAATTCGAAGGGTGGGAGAGAATATGAATGACAATCAGTATAGCGCCATACTTGGACTAAAAATTCCACCGATTATTGACAAGATAACGGAGAACAGTAATTTAAGTACTCTTGAGGCTATAAGTTGCTTCTATCAGTCGAATCTTTATCGAAAATTGGCGGATGAAAGCTTAAAACTATGGCACTACGGAACATTAACACTCTACACAATGTTTCAAGATGAATTGCTAACAGGAAGGTTTGATTACCCGGAGGGGATTTAGGATGACTAAGGCTGAAGAGTTCCTCATTTTTTATTTGGAGCGCTATCGCTATTACAAGGGGCTTTCGGGAGAAGATGTAGAAAAACTCTTTCAGTCAAAAGGCGTTAGCGAGTATATCCTTAGGCATTTTGGCGCTCTTCATGTAATGAGTGAGGAGGCCGTTATTAATGAAATTGATGAATTTTTAAGTGAACCATAAATAGTCAGCGCGCTTTCTTTTGAAGAAGGCGTGCTTTTTTGTTGCTTAGTTTATGATGTGGGCGCTTTGCTTTCTCTGTTTTCCGATAAGATTAAAGAGGAGAAAGAACGGCAAGCAGGGTTTTAGACTAGAATAATGCCTTCCACTCTGGAAGGCATTTTTAAGGAAGTATATTGACCATGAAGTTCTAACGTTGTACAATATTGTTATATTGAAGTAATCTTGAAGCCGTTGCGATTCCGGAAGCGCATGGTGGTTTTACCCAAGTGGGCAGCATAGGCCGGGATGCTGATGAAAGGCCAGTATATATACTGGTTGATGTCTTGCGAGTAATCGTAAGAATTTAACGAACGGGGATGTAAGAGCCTAGGATTTTTGCGTCCTTTTTAAGAGAAATTAGAGATATGTAAGAGAGCAAGCGCTTTCAAGCATATCTCTTTTTTTATTGGAAAATATTTGCGAATTAGATAAGGAGAGAAGAATCATGGAAGAAATCTGGGAATATTGCCCGAATTGTGAGACGGAAATAGGTCTATTGTGGGATCTGGAAATGCTGGGCTATAAGGCCTTCTGCCCTTCTTGTGGAGAGCGTTTAATGCTTTGTGACGCCTGTCAGCATCGTAGTGATGATAGGTTTCTAGATGACTGCAACTATTCCAGTGATAGCAATTCTTGTCGCTTTAATAGTGGGAAATAGGAGGAAAAATAATGGCTAATATATCTGAAGCATATGGTTTTGAAGAAAACAATTAGAATAATTAAAGTTGGATATTGGAGATATGTAAGAGAAAGCTAGCCTTTCCTGCATATCTCTTTTTTTATTTAGGAGGAGAGCCATGCTAAAAATAGATATAAACGACATCGTTAATCTTTTAGGTCTGACAAGACAGCCCAGGGCTGCTCGCGCCGGGTCATATAATGTCCGCTGTCCTTTTTGTGGTGACACCGGCTACCATCTAAACGTGAATACCCAAAAGAACGTTTATAACTGCTTTAAATGCAGTGGTGGAGGCGCCCTTGATTTGTACAGCCGGGCCAGATTTGGCCGCAGATACAAGAGCGGGGACCATGAAGTGCTTGCGGCTTTATTTGAAGAACTGAATATTTCTCAAGAAGAAAATCATAGGGCCTCTGATTATAAGCGTAGTAGAGAGGACTATTATGAGGAAAATGCCATCTATCCGGCAGAGGATAGTAAGCTAAATGAAGCTTACTCCGGCCTTCTGGCATTTAAACCTTTTGCCTTAACAAATTCCCATTTTGGGAATCTGCTCAGTCGAGGATTAAGCGAAGAAAGTATTCAAAGAAACGGTTACCGAACTATTCCCGAAGATCTGTCTTTTATTGAAAAATGTCCGGATTTTTTAGAAATAGCAGTGCCCTTGCAAAAGTCTCTTTATGCCAAAGGTTTTAAAAAAAGTATTTACCAGATTGCAACAGGCCTAATTGTTGCAGATGGATTAATCAAGCGAGGTATTTCCCTTGCCGGTGTACCGGGTTTTTATAAGCTCGGTGGTAAATGGATTTTTAACCTCTCGTCAGGGATGCTTATTCCTACTAGGAATATGAAGGGTGAAATTGTAGGACTACAAGTCCGAAGAGATAGTAGTGACTTGCGATACCTTACCATTTCCTCTAAAGGGCTGCCTGAAGGTGTGACAGACCATATATCCAGGACCCATTTCCCCTTAGCCAATCCGGATTTAAGAAAGTGCTTTTCAATTATGCTCACAGAAGGGCCTCTAAAAGCCGATGTCGCCTGCGAATTATCCGGTGGCGGCACTCCTTATATGGCTCTTCAAGGGGTAAATAACCGAGCTGATCTGCCGATGGTTTTTGCTGCAATGAAAAAACAGGGAATAAGAAGCGTTGTCAATACCTTTGATATGGATAAGATCACTAATCCTCATGTAGCTGCTGCATCTAGGAGCTTGGAAAAATTAATCAGCTCTCATGGACTGAAGTCAGAAATAGAGCTATGGGATGAGGTTGGAGCAAAAGAAATGTTAGACCGACTTTTATCTATAGCTAAAGAAAGAGGCGTTGAGGTTCAGCTGGAAGTTACAGATACAGTTTATATGGCAGCTAGTTACGCTGCGCAGGTGCTTTATCGGTCAGGTAAAGCTGAAGACTTCTTTAAAGAGAAAAAATATTGGCCACCTCAAACTAAAGGAATAGATGACTATTTGCTCAGCTTAAAGAAGGCAAGAGAAGTAAATCTTATTTCTTTTCCGACTCAGAATGAGCAAGAAGTTGTCTCAGAAGAAAAAAATCAAGGGAAAAGCAGTTTTATGGCTAGTGCAGCCCATAAGGTTTTAACTGCGCTTAATAGATAAAAGGAGATTAATTATGCAGGATACGAAAACTTTAAGTAAGGTCGTTGCCTGGGATAATGTTAACCGATTCATATTAAAAATGACGGTTTCAATTGATGAGCATAACTTGGTGGAGGCGAGTTACTATATCTATAAAATGGTGGGATATTCACTAGAAGATATGCATGGACTCGTTATTGAAGAGTTTGAAGAAATTGGAACTTTTGGCGAGGAGTTCAATTATGATCCTATCAAGGGAGAGTATAGTTGGACAAAAAACATGACCTTCGAGCAAATAGAGGATTTTCTCTTTGGTAGTAGTTCTTGGGATAATGGATGTATGAAAGGATATTTTGCATCGCCGTATTACCCCATCCTTGAAAATGCCGGTCAGAATCTTGAACCTTCGGAATACATGGAGGGGTTATCACCTGAATTAGAGGTGATGATTTCTCTATGTAAACGCCATAGCGGTAAAGAGGTTTCCAATCAACTTGCCGGTTTCATTATCTACTGGTTTGAAGCGCTAGAAGAAGTAGAACCGGAAGCGGTTCGAAAAGATATTAATGCTGAGAAAACAGTTACAGGACAAGGGGGAACTGAAGATGGAAAACAAAATGGAAGTTTTTAATAACGAAGTATTTGGTAGTGTTAGAACTTTAATACATGAAGATGTAGTTTGGTTTGTAGCTAAGGATATATCTCAAATATTAGGATATAAAGAAACAGCTAACATGCGCAAGTTAATTGAGAAAGAAGATTATACAGAAATAAACCCGCAAAGCTTTGATACAGCTGGGTTCGTCCAAAATGGAATGTCTAGATTTGAGCCTAATCCGAATGTAAAACGTATGCTTTTGGTTAATGAAAGTGGATTATATCAAGCAATTTTCAATAGTACTCTACCTGAAGCTAAAGCATTTAAGCGTTGGATTACCCATGACGTTCTCCCTTCCATCCGTAAGCACGGAGGCTATATTGTCGGGCAGGAAACGATGGATGATATGGAGCTACTTTCTAGGGCAGTCCTTCTTGCTAATAGTGTGATAGAAGAAAAACAGCAGGTTATTGAAAGCCAACGAAAACAGATTAAAGAAATGGATCCCAAAGCTAAATATTATGACGCTTTGGTGGCGATTAATCACTTGACTAACTTTAGGGATACAGCGAATCTTTTTGGTCTAGGGCAAAAAATCTTTATTAACTGGCTCTTAGCTAAGAAATTTATCTACAGAGATAAGCGCCAGCGTCTACTTCCGTGTAGTAATAAGAACAGAGGTTACTTCAGACTCAAGGAATGGGGATATGGCCTAGAAAAAGCAGGCGTTCAAACGCTTATTACAGCTAAAGGTCGGTCCCATTTTTTGGAACTCTTGGATGAAGAAGGATTGTTGGCGTAGTTATAAAGATGTATTTACTGAAAATAATTAAGGTTATACAAAGGGGAATGACAATGGAAATGAAAAATTTTGCAGAAGGTACTATCCGCACTTTTAATAGAACTCAAGCATATCGGATCCGGGCTTTCATTGAAAATGGCGAACCATGGTTTATCGCTTCAGATGTTTGCCGAGCTTTAGGCATTATCTATCCTTACGAGGCTTATAAGATGCTAAAACCGGAAGATAAAATGAAAAAGAAAATTCCTTCAGTGGCCAACTGTGTTTCCGAATGGGGAGTTTATCAGATTATCCTTTCTTGTAAATCCAGTCATGATGAAGAACAAATTTCTTTTGTTAAAGATTGGATCCGAGGAGAGATTATCCCGGCGCTTCAAGAAGATTACCCTACGGGAGATGAGGAAAGAATTCGGCCTGAAAGCAAGCTTTATAAAAGCTTTGCCCTGAAAACCTTCTTAGGGAAGTCGGTTCTAACAATAGAAGATGTGGCCTTTCTTTTAGAGTGTAATATACAGACCGCTAAGTGGTTGATTGATCATCATAAAATAAAAAGCTATGAGATTCCCGGAAGTGCTGTTGAGCTTTTCAAAAAAGAAAATAAAATCCGGCATCTAGCCATGATGGAAAATGGATGTCTGGACCTCTATCGCAAAAATGATGTATATGAACTTTTACGGATATATCGACCGGAAGCTTTCGAAAGACGTCGATTAGACGCTCTGGATAGCGAAGAAGTGAAGGAGACCTCGGCACCTGAACAGGATGTAAAGCTGGCCGTTTATCAAGTGCAAACCTTACTTACCTTTGCAGGTGACTGGGAGGGTTCTGCTGAAGCAGAAAGTTATTATAATTTTGCAGCAGACCTTCTTATCCGAATTGGCGATTGGGATGATAAGACAGTTAAAGATTTATATAATCAAGAACATTGGGATTATGGTCTTATTAAAGGACTTGCTGTCGCAGCAAGCATGGTGTGAGTAAAAAAAGTAAATAATGGAATAAAAGAGATATGTTAAAAAGCTAATCTTTAGGCATATCTCTTTTTGCTTTTTTATAAGGAGAAAAAGAAATGAAAGAAATGGAGTTAGGTTTCAACAGCGAAAGTATAGTTGACGAAAATAAATATCATGAAGAGACCATCTATAAGCAAGAAGTTGTTATGGAGCGCTCAGCTATATATGACGATGAGCTTACAAAAATAGCTGATAAGTTGGACAGCGTCGCTAATGCTGCAATTTGCATAACAAAGCTCATGCGA
>NZ_FNAF01000023.1 GCF_900101835.1 Peptococcus niger | reverse complement strand
GTAAAGTGTTCAAAACCATAACTGTTGACAACGGATCCGAATTTGCGACGTTTACAGAAGAAGAGACAGATGAAACAAGCGTATACTTTGCCCACCCATATTCATCATGGGAAAGAGGCCAAAATGAGCGCTATAACCGTATTTTTAGAAACTATGTACCAAAACGTAAATCCATAGAGTTTTACTCTGGAAACGATATTCTAAGCTTCGCAGACAGTATGAATGATTCGCCACGAAGGGTATTGAGTTATCGTACACCAAATGAAATGTTTGAAGAACAACTAGATAGAATTTATGCGCTAAATTTTTAGCAGAGAGTGTTCAATTTGTTATTGCAATTTACCAAACCATATATTTTTCATCAAACAATCGGTGCTTTTTGGCATAGCCCACACAAGATCTAGCGACCATTTGTGACTTTTAACCTGTTGCGTCACCCAAATAATAAACGGATTATCCTTAGAGACTTTGTGATTCTTATGACATTTACTGCGATTAATCTCGTAATTAGCCTGACCACGCTTAGCAGAATACGAAGGAAATCGACCACAGGTACCGTTACGCTCACCCGTACCACGTCTAAGTTCATTTAGAACAGTTGACGGGGAACAGTCGAGTTCACTAGCGATATGGCGAAGAGAAAAGTTTAGCTTTTTGAAAATCTTAAGGCTGCATCTATCCTCAAATTTAAGGTGCTGACCTCTTTGTCGTGATGGTGTAAATGTGCTAGAAGTAGTTTGACTCATGGATGTTCTCCTCCAGTAGGTTTTGTGTGGTAACTTAATTCTACCAAAAGAGAGCATCATGGGTCATTTTTTATTGTTCAACTTCATTTTACAATCTACCGGTTTTTTAATCAGCATATTTATTACCCTTTTATATTATAGCTAAATACGCGAAAAGGCCGCCAAATGGCGACCTTTTTCGACAAGCTGAAACCACCCGTCAAACGGGTGGTTTGCAGTAGGGGCAGTCTGTCCACCCGCATAGCAGGTGGTTTAATGTTTCGCTGAAAAAACGCTCAACAGACTAAAGTCCATAAATAATAAAAGGCCCAACGAAATATTCGTTATCACATATCTCACTTGCATGTTTCGCGAACGCCGTCAAGGTGATAATATTCAAATAATGTTTCATGCTGAAAAAAGAGTATTCACAGAACAGACCTTTGTGTGCATAATAACAACCATAAGGTCGTGTTATAGATTGCTTTTGTGAAGGAGGCATTATTTGATTATGCTTAAAGTTTATTTTTTATCAGAGAGGATATACTGTTAATGAAAGGCTAAAAAAGGAGCGATTAAAATGGAATTAATTATTGCATTTGCTTTAGGTTCTGTATTTATTTTCACAGGTATGTTTTTAAGATCGAAAATTAAGCTTTTTAAAAATATGTATGTTCCTGCAACTGTTATCGCTGGTATTTTAGGGTGTATTTTTATTAACGTTGCGAGTTCAGATTATACTTTTGGCATCGATCAGTCTTATTACGCCAACATAGTTGGTTATATGTTTATATTATCCTTTATCTCAATCGGCTTAAGTAGTGCAGGCGAAAGCGCACCACGTTCTAGAGAAGAAAAAGCCAAAGGGGCGAAAAATCTAATTATAGGCAGCATTGGTATGGGCTGTATTTGGAATATACTATACGGTCTATCAGCTGTTGTTGGTTTCGGTATTCTATATGTAGTTGGTCAACCATTCGGCATTAATCCACGATATGGTTTAATGATTCCTTGGGGATTCTGCGAAGGTCCTGGCTTAGCAGTAAGTTTTGGATCTATTTTTGAAGATCTTGGATTAGAAAATGCTGTTTCTGTTGCACTTACATTCGCTGCGACTGGTTTCTTGAGTGCGTTCTTGCTAGGTGTTCCAATTGCCAAGTTTGGTATAAAAAAAGGGCTCGGTAAATATTTCGGTAAAGCAGATGAAGCTGTTGCACGAGGTTATTATAAAGCAGATGAACAGAAGGAATCACTTGGGACAGCAACAACCTACTCTGGTAGTTTAGAAACATTTACTTTCCATATTGGATTAATGATGCTTATTTTCCTTGTAGCAGAACAGATTAACAAATTATTAGGCATGTTGCCTGGCAATATTGGCGTTACGCTAGGCGGTCTTACTTTTATGTATGGTCTTTTAATGGCTTATGTTGTCAAGTTTGTACTTAAAAAATTAAAAATTGACTATCTCCTTAATAATACTTTACAGTCCAAGATTACTGGCTTTTTGTCCGATTTTCTTGTTGTATTTGCATTTATGGCAGTTCAGTTCGCAACCGTTCAAAAATGGATTGTTCCACTATTAATAGAAATTGTTATCGTTGCATTAATGACCGCTGCAGTTTGCATTTTCCTTGGTCAACGTTTAGGTTCTGAATATGATTTTGAAAGAACTCTTGGGTTAATCGGGACTTGTTGTGGCACCGCGCCTAGTGGCATTGCCTTGATTCGTATCATCGATCCAAAATTACAATCCCCAACACCTGTTGAAATGGGCTTAATGACTTGGATTGAATTAATATATATGACTTGGCCTGCGTCCATTATGTTTGGCATTGCTGGTGGAACAATGTCTATTAATACATTACTCATTTTTGTTGCTGTTACAACTATTGGTATGCTAATTGTGATGAAGATGATTGGAGCCCTTGGGCCAAAAACATTCAGTTTAAATTTATTTGCAAAAAAGAATACAAGAGCGCTGTAATAGCACCTACTCGCAAATAAATTTCTTTGAAGAACGATGAGGTGAATAATTATGAATACAAGAGTTGAACATTTAAAAAAGCTTCTATTGCAAGAACCACCGTATGTTAGTTCGGAGCGTTTAATACTGGCTACAGAAGCAGCTGAAAGATATTCTGGAGAAGCAATTCCAATTTATCGGGCACATATTTTAGAATATGTGCTCGCGCATAAAGAAATTATTATATATCCTGGCGAAATGCTCGTAGGAACCTTGTCTGAAAAATTCCGTTCTGCTTTAATCTTCCCAGAATACCAAAGCGGAAAATTATGGTTAAAAGAGCAGTTACCTACATTTTCTACAAGACCTTGTGATCCTTTTTTAGTTGATAAAGAAGATATTGAAGTCATGCGTTCTTATCTTGATAAATGGGATGGTAGATCCTCAGAAGATATTATGGATAGAGAAATGCCTGACGAATATAAAGAAATGGAAGAACTCGGCATTTTCATGACAGCCGGTAAGATTACAATTTCTGGTCACGTACATCCAAACTATCCACGATTACTAGAACATGGTTTCAATCATCATATAGAATGGTGTGAAAAACTTATTCAGGAAGCTTATGCATCCGGGATGACTGTTGAAAAGCAATCAAAAGTAGATTACTGGCGAGCAACTATTATCGTTTTAAAAGCAGCTATTGATTATGCTAATCGATACGCACAAAAAGCAACAGAATTAGCACTTCAAGAAACAGATGAAAAACGGAAAAACGAATTGCTTTTAATCGCAGATATTTGTCAACATGTGCCAGCAAATCCGCCACGCTCTTTTAGAGAAGCTGTTCAATTTCAGTGGTTTATCCACTTACTTATTCAAATTGAATCTAATGCTCCAGCAACTGGCTTGGGTCGCTTTGATATCAACATGTATAAATATTACAAACACGATATCGAGGCTGGTATCATTACCGACGAAGATGTTATTGAACTGCTACAAATGTTGTTTATTAAAGTAAGTACTGTTGTTACGCTAAGAAATAATTACTTTAGCAAGGCTGTTGCTGGTTATCCTCAATGGCAAATTCTAATGATTGGTGGTCAAACAACCGATGGAAAAGATGCTTGCAATCGTTTATCCGAATTAGTTCTTGATGCTGCATCATATATTAAATTATCTCAACCTGCTATTGCCTTACGCGTCTTTGAAGAAACATCTGAAATAGTTATGCGTAAAGCATTAAAAATGGTTCAAGAAGGTCAAGCTAATCCAGCCTTCTTCGGCGATAAAGTTGCTGAAGAAATGGTAAAACTAAAAGGTGGCACAGCAGAAGAAGCTAAAAACTGGATTATAATTGGTTGTATTGAACCTCATCCAGGTGGCGGTGGTGTTGATGGTAGTCCTGTTGGTGGATATCTAAATGGCCCTAAATGTCTAGAAATCGCATTGCATAATGGTGTCGATCCAGTTAGCGGAAAAGAAATTGGGTTAAAAACTGGTGATCCGCATGATTTCAAGTGTGCTCAAGATTATGCAGATGCAACAAAAAAACAAATTAAATATTTTTGGAAAAAGATGACACTAGCCTATCGCTGCACCCAATCTATGGTTGCAACTATTTTGCCAGGTGTTTTCCAATCCTCTCTTTTGGATGGATGTATAGAAAAAGGTTGCTCCATTCAAGAAGGCGGACCTGATTATTGTTATGTTAATACTTTCTTTACTGGTCCAGCGACTACAGCAGATAGTATCGTTGCTATCGACTACGCTGTTAATAAAGAAAAAGTAATGACTTTAGATGAGTTATTGCAAATGTGCCAAGAGAATTTTGAAGGCAATGAACGAATGCGACAATATCTGGTTAATAAACCACCTAAATTTGGGAATGATATTCAGGAAGTCGATTCCATTTACGCTGATATCGTGAATTCATCTTGTGATTTTATGAGATTATTACCAGATGCTCGTGGCGGGGTTTTCTCTCCTGGCAATCAATCACAAACATATAACGTGCCTTTCGGCGAACAAGTTGGTGCAACCCCTGATGGGCGTAAAGCGTTCACCGCTCTAAGCGACAATGGCTCACCTAGCATGGGTCGCGACACAAGTGGTCCTACGGCATCTGCAAATTCTGTTGCAAAAACAGATCAGAAGCATGTTGTTGGCGGCGTTCTGTATAATCTAAGATTTGATCCTAGAGGTGTTGAAGGAGAAAAAGGTTTAGATATCATTGAAGGCGTTGTTAAAAATTTCATTGAAACCGGCGGACAACACATTCAAATTAATGTTGTTGATGACGAAACTCTCAGAAAAGCACAAATAGATCCCGAAAATTATCGTGATTTAGTAGTCCGCGTTGCAGGGTATATGGCATATTTTACCGAACTTGATAAAGGTGTTCAGGATATTATTATTGAACGAACAGCTCATCTTGCATAAATAGAATGAGGTGTTTTTCCATGAATAATATAATCGGAATGGTTGGGGGGATTCAAAAATTTTCAACTGAAGATGGTCCGGGCATTCGAACAACCGTATTCTTAAAAGGTTGTCCTTTAAAATGTATGTGGTGCCACAATCCAGAATTAATCTCCTTTAACAAGCAACATATCTTTACAGCAAAAAAATGTATTGGATGTCATTCTTGTATGGATGTATGTCCTAAAAATGCTATTCATTTTACTCAGGAAAGAATAGCTATTGATGAAAAGAGTTGTTTACATTGTTTTAAATGTGTGGACAACTGTTACAGTGAGGCACTCCGTACAACTGGAAAAGAGATGGCGGTTTCCAGTATATTAGATATAGTAGAGCAGGACATCGGCTATTATAATCGCACAGGAGGCGGAATGACCATTAGTGGAGGAGAACTGCTCTCTCAGGCGGAATTTGCTAATGCTCTTTTAGATGAAGCCATACAAAGAAATATTGGCGTTGCTTTGGATACAAGTGGTTACGGTGATACGAATAAATTGTATAATATGGCGCTAAAAGCGGATTATATTTTATTCGATATGAAATGTATTCTTGATGAAGTACACAGAAAAGTGACCGGTGTTTCAAATAAACTCATACTGAAAAACCTAGAACATCTTTCATCGAATAAAGAAATCCTTGAAAAAATCAAAATGAGAATGCCATTAATTCATGGAATAAACGACACCGAAAACGTTATTAATATGACCTATCAGTTTTACACTAAGCATAATATAAAAGACGTCACATTACTCCCTTATCACGAATTGGGTGTTTCGAAATATAGAAGTTTATACGGTACTGAAGGAGATGTTTTTTCTCCACCAGATACCAAACGATTACACGAAATTAAATCTTTATTCGAAAGCGCTAATATACACACTGTTATTCTTGGTGAAAAAATTCAATAAAAAAACAGGCTATTGCGCAAACTTTGTGTAATAGCCTGTTTAAAGTTTATGAGGGGGTTACAAATGTCTCTTGCTAGTATGGTACTATTTTCTCTAATTGTATTTCTTGCTGCTATTGTCCAAGGCATTAGCGGCTTTGCATTTATTATGATTGTTCTTATTATTTTTCCATATTTGTTTGGCTATACAGAAGCTATCGCCTTAGCGTCATTTATATATCTCTTTGTGTTGTATTCAAATAGTTTCTTGTACAGAAAACACATTGAATGGAAATTTGTTCCACTTTGGGTAGTCACTTTTATTCTTGCAGATTCTATTGGTGTTATTGTTCTACGATTACTCGGTGATTCTCCTATTTGGTATATTCTGATGGGAATTATCTTTGTTTTAATTGCGTTTTACTTACTTTTTGTTCAGAGAAAGATAAGAATAACACCTAATACTAAAAATCTCATTTTATTTGCTACCTTATGCGGTGGCATAAATGGTTTCTTTGCTGTAGGCGGTCCCATTATGGCCACCTATTTTTTGACTGCAACCCCTAAAAAAGAAACGTATCTAGGAACGACTCAAATATTAGGGGTATTTACTATAACCATCGATGTAATCATGCGCGCATTAAGCGGAATGTACACAGTTGATTCGATAAAAATAGGCATCCTTGGCATTGTTATCGCCATCTTCGGATTATTTATTGCTAAAAAGCTTGTTTCAAAAATGAATGAAGCGCACCTCCATCGTATCGTTTGTATTGTCATCTTTTTAAGTGGGATTAAAATGCTTTTCTTTTAAGATCTGTTGTATGTCTCTAACAACTTGACACGACTCTTTTTCACCTATATCTTATTAATAGAGAAAACTATAGAAAGAAGGGATCGTATGCGATTGGATGATTTGAAATATTTTCGCGAAGTGATTAAATATGGTTCAATTTCAATTGCTGCTGATAAAAATTTTATTTCACAATCAACTTTGAGCACTGCAATAAATCGTTTAGAAAAAGATCTTGGAATTGAACTTTTTTATCGCAATAACCACGGAGTAATTGCAACTGATTTAGGAAAAGAGGTTAATTGTAAAGTTGAGAAAATGTTAGAACTTGCTCAGGAAATTGAGCAATTATCTGACGTAGATCCTTTTGGCAATAGCGTCTTACTAGCTACTACATTTGCAGCCTCGGAAATGCTTATTCCTGAGTGTTTAGAACATGCTAAGCAAGAAAAGATTCCTTTAAAACTTTCTGTTAATGTTATGGAAGATTACTTAATCTATAATCAGGTTGCGGCAGGATTTGCCAAAATTGGTATAGGTACTTTCGTTTCTGAGTTATTGACAAAAGATCTGAAGTTCAATCATCTTTTTGACGATGAATTAATACTTCACGTAGGACCTCATTCCCCGTTATATGACCAAGATGAAATTGAATGGTCAGACGTATTATTGCAACCCTACCCTGCATTCGGAGATGAATTTTTAGCTCATGAAGCTGAATATCTCCCAAAAGAATATTTTCCAAAAATAATTGAGACACTTTCATTTCGATGCAATAGTACTACTGCGATAAAAAAACTGGTTGCCAATCAAAATTATGTTTGCTTTTTACCTGCATTTAACTCAAAACATGATATTTATGTAACTAGCGGTTTACTTAGAACAAAAAAAATTAAGAATTTATCATTACCTATACAATATGGATATATCGAGAACAAACGATATAAATATGGTAAGAGCGAACAATATTTTATTGATAATTTAAAGAAAACCGTCGCTACATTACACCTTGGGGAATCGAACGGTAAGAATAATTGGTAAATTGCAATAACAAATTGAACACTCTCTGCTAAAAATTTAGCGCATAAATTCTATCTAGTTGTTCTTCAAACATTTCATTTGGTGTGCGATAACTCAATACCCTTCGTGGCGAATCATTCATACTGTCTGCGAAGCTTAGAATATCGTTTCCAGAGTAAAACTCTATGGATTTGCGTTTTGGTACATAGTTTCTAAAAATACGGTTATAGCGCTCATTTTGGCCTCTTTCCCATGATGAATATGGGTGGGCAAAGTATACGCTTGTTTC
>NZ_FNAF01000022.1 GCF_900101835.1 Peptococcus niger | reverse complement strand
TCTGAATTTCTTTCTCTTGCAACAAATCCCCCAGTTGGCGCTAAAGCGCCTATTTTCATACTTTATTTGACCTGCTTCTCTTGCATAGGTCTCTTAACGCTTTTCCTATGCTTTTTTCAATCTCCCATAGATAACCTGTCGCTTATATTTTGGCGCAAACACGATATGATACTTACAATTCCAACTTGTATGTGCTAAGCTTCTCTTATCCATATGGATACCTCCTTGATATTTTATTGCCGATAACACAATAATTTTATCATAGGAGGTTCTTTTTTTACTTGAAGCTAAAGCTTTTTATTCCTACCACCAGCATAGCTGGTGGTTTATTCATGCTAAAGCGAACAAGCAAAAAAAGTGCCGATTTTCATCGGCACTTTAAATCAGTCGTTGGAATAAGGCAGCAATGCCATCGCACGAGCGCGTTTAATAGCGACCGTAACGGCACGTTGGTGCTTGGCACAATTGCCGGTAATGCGACGCGGTAAAATTTTGCCGCGTTCCGTCATGTATTTTTTCAGACGGTTGCTGTCTTTGTAGTCGATGTGATCGACTTTATCGACGCAAAAATTGCAGACTTTCTTTCTGGAACGTCTGCCGCGTTCTCGTCTTGCCATTAGAATCTCCTTCCCGGATTAAAAAGGCAGGTCGTCATCGTCAAAGGTGACTTCCTCACCGAAACCGCCTTGCGGCGCAGCCGGACGCTGGGGTGCAGAAAAATTGTCCTGCGAAGCGCCTTGACTGAAGCCGTCCTCCTGCTGAGCACGACCGCCACCACCTAAAAATTCCACGCTATTGGCCTGGACTTCAGCGATCCGACGACGAATGCCGTTGTTATCCTCATAACTGCGAATTTGCAGTGCGCCTTCAACGGCCACTTGGCGACCTTTACTCATAAATTTCGCCACGTTTTCTGCCGTTTTGCGCCACACCACAACATCAATGAAATCGGCTTCTCGCTCACCACTCTGGTTTGTATAGGGTCTGTCCACTGCCAGTCTAAAATTACATACAGGAATACCGCTTTGTGTATACCGTAATTCGGGGTCTGCTACTAGGCGACCGATCAGAATGATTTTATTCATGGAGAATCCTTTCTTAAGTCAGACTATTCGCCGACACGGGTCACCAGATGACGCAGGAGACGTTCGTCGATCTTCATCAAACGATCCACTTCGTTCACTGCGGCACTGTCACCGTTAAACTTAATCAAGACATAGACACCATCGGTGTATTTTTTGTCAATGACATAAGCCAAACGACGTTTGCCCCACTTGTCAACGGCGGTAACTTCAGCACCGTGATCGGTCAGTACTTTACTGTAGCGATCAATCACTTCTTGCGTACCTTCTTCAGGAATTTCCGTTTTGACAATAAACAGCAATTCGTATTCGCGCATTTTGCACCTCCTCCCCCCGGACTAACGGCTCTGCATCAATATTTACAGAGCAGGGATTACAATCACAAATTATACCACAGTTCTCAGCCGACAGCAAGGCTTATGACCTGTTTTTTCACGATATTTTAAGCGCTTATCATTTTAAATTCATGATGACCACACCGCAAATCGCCAAAGCAATGCCTAGGGCCTTCATCGGCGTCAGGCTTTCCTGAAACAGTAAGATGCCCGCTGTAACTGAGAGAACATTAACAATAGCGGTAGAAAAAGGTAGGATGAATCCAAGGTCATTATTGACCACCAGACTGGTCCAGAGTAAAAAACTCACGCCATACATACAAAGCGCAACCAGCATGGTGACATTAATGTGTAGGTTAAACGATCCGTTTTCCAAAGCAAAAACAATGCCTTCACGGCTGAATTTCATCAGTAATAATCCACTCATCGTAAAAAATATATACGCGATAAAAATACCCATACTGGCTCCTTTCGATCTCATTGTCCCTCCAATTCACTATTCTTTTCCGGTTGCCACAAGGTCATCATAGCAAGCCCTATAAACGGACACAACAGCGCTTGATACCAGATATAGCGATAATCTTGCGCTGGCATTGTCAAAAATACGACAATAAAATTTCCCAGCCAAGGCAGATGCAGCGGTAAGCTCCGCCGTTGCACACGCATCGCAAATGCCAACATCAGTATCAACAGGGCCAAATACATGCCACCCCGCCAAAAGAAAATATCCGGCAAGGCATGATTACTGCTAACCGCTGCTACTTCGGAAATAATTTTGAATTTGTCGTTTTCATCGCGGACAATGCCATAGATCTTAGTCACGTCCGGCTCAATGGCCAGTGTATAGCGATTATCATAGCTCAGCGGGTCGGGTGCAACGCTCCACGTCAACAGTCCTAAATTAAATCGGTCCCCCAAGATAACGCCTGGCGATTGCTGAAGCGCCTGCACGTACCAGCTAATCGAGTCACTTGTACTGATAAGTGATAGTTTTTGAATAAACAAGCGGATATTTTTAATATAAATATCCGAAAAATAAGGATCGTAATGCGCCTTCCATTCTTCCGGTGAGGCAATTCTTTCCATTGTTTTTTGTGCTTTCGGCGCCAATTTTTCATTATCACCAGCTTCGTACATGGCGCCCAACCCTTGATAAATCGGACGCAACTTCATACCGGCCGGATTCGGATCGGCATCCAGAGCTTTCGGCAGTGGTACCGTCACGATAAACACGGTCAGCAAACAAAGGACGATGGCAAGGCAACCACGCCATTTTTTTGCGTTTTCAAGTCGAAGAATATCATAAAGGGCGTAGAGTATACAAAAAATAAAGGCCAAAACACCGTTATACCGAAATAATACGATAATCAGCATGCAAAAGAAAAATTTACACGACCCCGCCCCTGTTGCAAAGTAATCATTTACAGTGCGCATACGATAAAGAATCAGCACGGCCCATAACAAGCCAATGGTAAAAGGAATATCTTTCCATAAACTCATCAGGTTAATCCCAATGTGAGGTGAAACTGCCAATCCACCGAGAACAATATAAAGCACTATAGGTCGCAGTCGATTTTTCATCAATTCTCCAGCAAAAGCTGTTGTAACGATACAATAAAAGAAAATGTGAAAAGCCGCTTGCGCCGCCAAGGTATGGGTTAAACCGAAAAGGCCTTTTAAAAACAAGGTATGCGCAATCGGGTGCCAAGTGGTGTAGCGAATGCTGCCATCTATCTGCTGTAACTGATTAAAGGTATCATAAGACATGCTTCCCGGCATTAACGCTTGAAAATAATACCCCAAAATGATAACTTGCATCACAAACAAAATCGCCATATGCGGCAGACAATGAGACGATGCCTGTTTTGAGCAGAGCAGCACCGGCAATCTTGTCATCAATAGGAAAGCATCTGACACTGTTTTTAAAACCGGTAAAAACAGCACTGTAATTATTGGCCAATGAACTAGGGTCATGTGCAAACCGGCATCATTGTACAAGACCGATTTTCCAAAAAAGCAAAAAGTAATTAGGACAGAGGACGTAATCAGTAGCAGCAGCGTTCCCGGGTGCCAAAATGCCTTAAAACGCCATTGGTCGCAAAAACTATAAGCACCGGTACAAGTGCACCATACAGCCACCAGTATACCCAATTTACAAAATAAATCAGCTGATAAATAATTGAAGTAATATGCAGCAAGACATAGGGACATCCATTCAGTGCCCCACAAAAAAAGCATCAACAAGACACGTTTTTGAGAAACGGACGCTTTGGTGCTAAATTTTTGTGTCATCACGCAATGCCTCCTCTGATGTTCGGCGGCGCAATTCATATTCTAAGAGCGCTGTTTCTTGAATCAAACGGACGGTTTCTTGCCGCAATTTGCTCATCGTTGCATAGCTGAAAAATACCACAATACTCAAAAAAATAAACGCGCAAAAAAACAGGGCATTCATCGAATTAATAACACCAAGCACTCTCGCCACTTGATCAATTAATGGCGGAAAGATTGCCAACACCCCGGTAATAACCAAGCAAAATAGCCAAGGGAAAGTAATATGCAGCATAATTTTCCCCCGTCGCACCGCTTCACCGAAAAACACCAACGTAATCACACAAACTAAAATGATGATTAACCGTAATTGCAATTCCATAAGCTGTCCTTCCTAGCCTTTAGGCTTCATCGCATCAATTAAAATTGCCAATGAGACTTTCAGCATATAATAAAGAGATCGTACTGGCGTGATTGACGAACGACCTTCTTGCCGAGTCCTCATGGTGACAGGCACTTCAATAATGCGATAGTGGTGTCGGATTAGTGAAGCCAACGTTTCCGGCTCCGGATAATCACTCGGATAATAAACACAAAAATCATCGATCACACGTCGATTCACCATTCGTAAGCCGGACGTGACATCAAAAATTTTACGTTTGTGTATACAAGCAATCAAGCCGGATAAAAAATGAATACCCGCTTGCCGCAGCCGCGTCGACTGAAAACCTTCTTTCTCAATAAAACGCGAACCAATAACAACATCGGCTTGTTCTTCAATCATTTTTTCCGCCATTTTCGTCAGATAACGTGCATCATGCTGGCCATCCCCGTCAAATTGCACGGCAATATCATAATTGTATTTTTTAGCGAAAAAGTAGCCTGTCTGTACAGCGCCACCTATACCTAAGTTTTTTACCAAATGTACTGTACGATATCCTTCGGTCTCACAGAGAGAACGGGTATCATCTGTGGAACAGTCATTGATAACAACATAATCAAAAGTCGGCGCATAACGTTGGATATCTATAATAACCGATGCCAGATTATGCCTTTCGTTGTAAGCAGGGATGATAATCAATTTCTTTAGCGTTTCCACACAAGCCTCTCCTCGCATTGAGCTTCACTTTGATTTTACAAAAGGTCATTGTCATCAGACAGATTCCCCCCTTTAGTTTCTCAAATATAGCACAATATGTTCTAGAATGTCTATCTTTAAATATCTAACCTTAATGCTTAATGATTTTCGGAAACGCATAAAAAACAGCCGCCCGATAGAATCGAACGGCTGCACTTTTACACGCGATGACGCATGAGCATGTCTTCCCGCAATTGCCAGAGGTCATAGGTAAAGTCCACATAATATTTATGCGGATTTTCAAAGCGAGTGACTTCTTCCCAAAGGGTATCCATTTTTTCAGCACAATATTGGCGGATGTCATCGACGTCAGGGCGTTGGTAAACGAGCTTGCCTTTTTCAAAGATGGGCACTTGCAGGCGTTCTGCCCGGAAATTATTCACCACCTTGCGTTTCCAAATGGCTTTGGGGTCAAAGAGGGTAAAGGGCTCATCTTCGGAAATTTGCTCATCTGCTAAAGAGATGACATCGGCAATGGCTTTGCCGCTGTCCCGGTCAAAGAGACGCCAGGGGCACTTGAAGCCGGGGGTTGTGATTTTATCAATGTTTTCACTGATTTTGATGCGCGGCTGCAGATTGCCTTCGTCATCGGCAACGGCAACCATCTTATAGACGCCACCGAAGACCGGGTCGCTTTTGGCGGTGATCAACCGCTCGCCTACCCCGAAGGAATCCAGTTTGGCCCCTTGCTGGAAGAGGTCCCGGATGATGTATTCGTCCAGGCCGCCGGAGGCAACAACGGCGCAATCCTTATAGCCGGCATCGTCAAGCATTTGACGCACGCGCTTGGAGAGGTAGGCGATGTCCCCGGAATCAATGCGGACCCCTTTAGGCCGGTAGCCCCTCGGCACAACACATTCATCAAAAACGCGGATGGCATTGGGCACACCGCTCTGCAACACGTCATAGGTATCCACCAAGAGGGTGCAGTCTTGCGGGTACACTTCCGCATAGGCTTTAAAGGCCTCATATTCAGAGCCGAACAATTGAACCCAGCTGTGGGCCATGGTCCCCAGGGCCGGAATCCCCATGGTGCGATCGGTCAGGGTATTAGCCGATCCGACAACGCCGGCAATGTAGGCAGCGCGGGCGCCATAATTGGCGGCATCAGCGCCTTGGGCACGCCGGGAGCCGAATTCCATCACGGCCCGGCCCTGGGCAGCGCGAACAATCCGGTTGGCCTTGGTGGCAATAAGGCATTGGTGGTTTAACAGGAGGAGGGTCATGGTTTCAAGCATTTGCGCCTGAATCACCGGACCGCGTACGGTCACCAGGGGCTCGCCGGGGAATACGGGCGTCCCTTCAGGAATGGCCCAAACATCGCAGGCAAATTCAAAATTGGCCAAATAATCCAGGAAGGCTTCATCAAATAGTTTTCGGCTGCGCAGGTAGGCAATGTCTCCTTCGGTAAAGTGCAGGTCTTCCATATAGGCAATGACCTGTTCCAGGCCGGCCATGATGGCAAAACCGCCCTTATCCGGCAGAACTCTGAAGTAGGCGTCAAAGACGGCTTCCCGATCCTTTAGCCCGTTCATAAAATATCCGTTGCCCATCGTTAATTCATAAAAATCCATCAAGAGGGTGAGGTTCCGTTCGTCCATTTGTATCTCCTTTTTATAGCCAAATGTCGAAAGGAGCCGTATGAAAGAGGGCTTGCGCATCGTAGCGGTATTCCTGCTCCATAACAGACAGTCCGGCATCGGCATCACTGGTCCGAATTAATTTGTGGTTGATATGTGCGATAAACGTGCTGCGCAAAAGCTCTTCGCCGAGAACCGCTTCAAAGACGTATTGTAAGTCTTGCAGTTGAAAAACCGGCGGCAGCATCTGAAAGGGCAGGTCCGTCCGGTAGAGTTTGTCGCGCAAGGCGCTGATGCCGGCAGCGATTAATTCGGCATGGTCAAAGGCCAGGTTGGGAACATCTGCCGTCTGCCGACGCTGCCACCGCCCCTGTCCATCCTGTTCAATAAGGATTTCAGCGCGAATGGTTTCCTCGCCGGCCCTGAGCACCAGGGGCCCTATGAACCGGTCACCCTCGGCAGTAAGTTTGAAATCCAGGTCGAACCACTGGGCTTCGGCGGCGTCATCAGCAGCCCGGGGCCTTTGAACCGCCCCGTGGGGCAAAATGGCCAGGTGGCTGGTGGTGATTACCCGCGTACGCGGATCGCGTTCAGGGCGGCTGTAGGTCGCACACTGGCCGTAGTAGCGGGCTTCAAGCCCGGTTTCCTCGGCCAATTCACGGGCAGCGCAGGCGGCCAAGCTTTCATCCGGGTCGCAGAAGCCGCCGGGTAAGGCCCAGCCACCGGCGTAAGGCGGCCGCTTGCGACGGATCAATAACATTTGTAATTTCCGCGGCCCCTTGTCAGGGCTCAGGCGGAAAAGCAAGGTGTCTGCACTGACAGAAGGCCGGTCGTATGCAGACGCATCGTAGCCTTTAAGAAAGGTCCGGTCTTGTTCACTTAATTGCATAAGCGCCTCAAATCCACTTGTCCAGGTCTTCCGCCGGGGACAATTCCCAGCCGTCAAAGATGCCGACATAATTTTCCATCACATCAAAACAGTCATAGGTTTTTTCCGTAATGGTGGCATAAGACAGGTCATGATGGGCCATAATGCGCAGGCCCAGGCTCATGGGCTCTAATGACTCCACATACATATGGTCATCGACAATTTCAAAGCCCATCAACTGAAACTGAGCGGCGGCTTGCGCACGCGCAGCACCATCCTGAAAATAGAAGTAATAGCTCACCGCATAGGTGGCCTCCAGGTCCAATCCGGCCGCCTCCAGGTTGGCCAACATGTGGCGGTTGCGAATGTGCATCATATCCACTTCTGCCGGATAGAGGGAATTGAAAAAGAAGCGCCAGGGACCGTCTTTTTCGCTCATAAAGTTAAATTCATAGTCCTCATGTTTGGCCGCCAAGCTGCCCACAATGGGCGGCAGGTAGTTTTCATCCTGGCCATAGAAGTACATCATCCGCGTACCGGCATAGGTTACCGATCCGACAAAACGTGCATGTCCTTCCGTTTCCATGGTTTCTATAATTTCCGCTTCCAAGCCGAGAAGGGCATCGCGTTCATGGGCTTGATAAAAGCCGTCGTCGCCCGGGTCGAGGATTTCCACCTGGATGCCGAGCAGCCAAAAATAAGCCGGCACCGGTGCGACGTCCCGCAGGCCCAGGTCTACTTGAATCAGCGCATTGTAGTCGTCCACTTGCGTCACGTACAGCTCATACTGCCGAGGATTGTCCATCAGTTTATCGTGGCGCTGGAGTTGGTCCTCTCCGGTGGAAAAAGTGATCATATCCTTAACGTCTTGCTTATCTTTATGTTCGTTCATAGGCACTCCTTATAATTTGTCGTTATGAAACGATTATAACGCACAGCTCTCCAGGCGTCAAAAAAATACGGCTTCCAAGGCCTTCTTTATTCGGCTAAAAGGGCCCGGCTGATCCTTCTGAAAAAAGCGGCAGCCGTCGGCACAGACCTCTCCATTGACAAATCTCACGCGTAAACCCTATACTTAACAAAAGACGCCACAAGGCATCCGAAACGAGGAGGATTCTATGAGTAAGCCAACCTTCTACATTACGACCCCAATTTATTACCCCAGTGCCAAATTGCACATTGGGCATGCCTACAGCACCACCATGGCTGACACCATGCGCCGTTACAAGGACATGCAAGGCTATGATACCTATTTCCTGACCGGCTCCGATGAGCACGGTATGAAAATCCAGCGCGCCGCAGAAGCATCCGGTATGACGCCACAGGCTTATGTGGATGACATCGTCTCCGGCATCCAAAAGCTCTGGCAGCGGCTGATGATTTCCAATGACCAATTTATTCGCACCACCATGCCCTTTCACCATAAAGCGGTGCAGAAATTTTTCCAAAAGGTTTACGATCAAGGCGATATCTACCTTTCCAGTTACGAGGGCCATTATTGCACCTCCTGTGAAACCTTTTTCACAGAAACACAGGTCGGCGAAGACAAGACCTGCCCGGACTGCGGCAAACCGACCGAATGGCTGGAGGAAGAAAGCTATTTCTTTAAAATGAGCAAATACGCCGACCGTTGGCTCGAGTACATTGACGCCCATCCAGAATTTATCCAGCCGGAAACTCGCCGCAATGAAATGATCAGCTTTGTCAAACAAGGGCTGGAAGACCTCTGCATTTCACGCACCAGCTTTGACTGGGGCATTAAGGTGCCGATGAACGACAAGCACGTGGTCTATGTCTGGTTCGACGCCCTGCTCAACTATATTTCCGCCCTAGGCTGGGGAACAGATGACGAATCCCTCTATGAAAAGTTCTGGCCGGCGGATGTGCACATGGTCGGCAAAGACATTGCCCGCTTCCATACCATCATTTGGCCGATTATGCTGATGGCGGCAGACTTGCCCATTCCCAAGCATGTCTATGCCCACGGCTGGCTCTTGGTCGGTGGCGGCAAGATGAGCAAATCCAAGGGCAATGTGGTCGATCCGAATGAACTCTTGGATAAATACGGGGTAGACGCCATCCGCTACTTCCTCCTGCGTGAGGTCAGTTTCGGCCAGGACGGCAACTACAGCGAAGAGGCCCTCTTGCGCCGCATCAATACTGACTTGGCCAATGATTACGGCAATTTGGTCAGCCGCACCGTGGCCATGATTGACAAGTACTTTGACGGCCTGCTGCCGGCCCCGTCGGATAAGGTCGCCGCACCGGATGATGACTTACGCCACTTGGCCGCCGATACGCCTGACCAGGCAGCCAAGCACCTGGATGTCCTTCAGTTCCCGCTGGCACTGGAAAGCATTTGGCAATTGATCCGTCGCGCCAACAAATACATTGACGAAACCAGCCCCTGGGTCCTTGCCAAAGATCCAGATCAGCGCGACCGGTTGGCCACCGTCCTCTACAATCTGTACGAATCCATCCGGATTATCACCACCCTGCTCAAGCCCTTTATGCCCGCCTTGCCGGGACGCTGCAGTGAGCAGTTGAATTATGACTTCAGCGATGCCCTCTGGGCAGACGCAGCTGTTTGGGGCAAAGCCCAAGCCGGGACCAAGGTCCATAAGGGAGAGGCCCTCTTCCCCCGCATTGACCCGAAAAGCTTGGAATTGCCTGCGGATAAAGAAGCCGGTGCAACCGCAGAACCGGCAGCGACCGGCAAGCCGGCAATCGCTTATGACGATTTTGCCAAATTGGACTTACGCTTGGCAAAGGTCTTGGCCTGTGAACCGGTTGAAAAGGCGGACCGTCTTCTGAAGTTCCGCTTGGACATTGGCGATGAGGAGCGCACGGTGGTCTCCGGCATCCGCTCTGCCTACACCGACCCGTCTGACCTGGTGGGCAAGCAGGTCATTTTAGTGGCCAACCTGGCCCCGCGAAAAATTCGCGGCATTGAAAGTCACGGGATGCTCTTAACCGCCGCCAGTGAGGACGACGCTGTTTTGGAACTCTTGCAAGTCCATAAAGAAATGCCGGCCGGATCGGAGATTTCCTGATGGCTCAATTATTCGACTCACACGCCCACCTTTTAGATGAAGCCTTTGCCCCGGATTTTGAAGAGGTCATGGCCCGTACCCGTCAAGCTTGCGGCGCCGTTATGAACATCGGCTGTGAAGGCCTTGACGACATCCAAGGCGCTGTGCAGCTGGCAGAAAGGGTTGACACTGTTTTTGCCGCCGTTGCCCTTCATCCGGCGAATGAACCGGACCGCAGCGATGCCCTGATGACGAAAATTTGCGACCTGGCCCACCACCCTCAAGTGCGAGCCATCGGCGAAACAGGTCTGGATTATTACTGGATGACGGCATCAAAAGAGGCTCAGAAAGCCCTTTTGAAAGAGCACATTGACCTGGCCAAGGCCGTTCAGAAGCCGCTCATCATCCACGACCGAGACGCCCACCGGGATACCATGGACACCCTCTGGGCAAACGATGCCCAAGCGGTGGGCGGCGTATTTCACGCTTTCAGCGGATCGCTGGAAATGATGGAAGAATTGCTGGCCCATCATTTTTACATCGGCATCGGCGGTGTGGTCACCTTTAAAAACGCCAAAACCATTAAGCGGGTAGCACAAGCCGTCCCCTTGGACCGCCTCTTAATTGAAACCGACTGCCCCTACCTCACGCCCACCCCCTTCCGGGGTAAGCGCAATGAGCCCGCCTATACCCAATATGTGGCTGAAGAAATTGCCCGCTTGCGAGACATCCCAACAGAAACGGTGATTGACGCCGCCTGGGAAAACGCCTGCCGCCTCTTCCGCCTGGATCCAAGCGACTTGACGATACTAACCTGATAATCCAAGAGCCCCTGACGACAGGGACTTTGAATCAAAAACAAGCACAGATAAGCATATAAAAAATAGAAGTCTCCCTATTCAGGAAGGCTTCTATTTTTTATGTACCCGCAGGTGACCGCTTGGGAGAGGTCTATATGTTGGCGCCTTATGGGCTCGTGCTCGCCATACCCCTGACGGCAGGGACTTCTACTCAAAAATAGGTCTAGCCAAGGCAACTAAAAAAACGCCAGGACGGATGTCCTGACGTTTTCTTATGTACCCGGCAATGACCGCTTGAGAGTGGTCTACATGTTAGCGCCTTATGGGCTCGTGCCCGCCATACCCCTGACGGCAAGTACTTCTACCCAAAAATAGGCACAGACAGATGTATAAAGGAATAGCCCCCTCTGTTGAGGGGGCTACTCCTTTATGTACCCGGCAATGACCTATTTTCACAGGAAAAGTCTACCTGCTATCGTCGGCGCTGAAAGGCTTAACTTCTGTGTTCGAGATGGGTACAG
>NZ_FNAF01000021.1 GCF_900101835.1 Peptococcus niger | reverse complement strand
TTGTTCGCTTTAGCATGAATAAACCACCAGCTATGCTGGTGGTAGGAATAAAAAGCTTTAGCTTCAAGTAAAAAAAGAACCTCCTATGATAAAATTATTGTGTTATCGGCAATAAAATATCAAGGAGGTATCCATATGGATAAGAGAAGCTTAGCACATACAAGTTGGAATTGTAAGTATCATATCGTGTTTGCGCGAAAGTATAGGTGACAGGTTATCTACGGGAGATTGAAAGAAAACATAGGAAAAACGTTAAGAGACCTATGCAAGAGAAGTAGGTCAAATAAAGTATGAAAATAGGCGCTTTAGCGCCAACTGGGGATTTGTTGCAAGAGAAAGAAATTCAGAGCACGTGAGTGCTGCCAGTAATAGCCCCTTATAGGGGCATAACAAACCACCGGCTAAGCCGGTGGTTCTGATTTATATAACATTCCTTTTATGCGGATGTCATTCGTTCATGGTGTTGCTTCGGACTCAGGCCTTTTAACAATGCGTACCAAGTTGGGTCTTTTGATTGCAAAAAAATAGACCTACTATGTATATTAAGGGCTTCTTTATTAGGCGTTTTATCATAAGTACAGAAATATATAAGAGTGAACAGGCAAACACTTGAATCAAAAAAAGACAAATACTTGAATTGAAACTGGATAAATACTTGAACAACTGATAAAATTGACTGAAGTAATGGGTATGGGAGGAAATTATGAAAGAGTATTTACCCAGAATTGCAGATAAATTGTTAGAAGAACGATTAGACGCAAAGGGCGTAGTCTTAATTGAAGGCCCTAAATGGTGTGGCAAGACAACAACAGCGAAACAAAAGGCTAAAAGTTTTATCTCTATGGACCAACCTGATATGACTAGACAGTATCAGCAAATGGCAGAGCTTTCTCCTAATACTTTGCTTGAAGGAGAAACGCCAAGACTAATTGATGAGTGGCAAATTGCCCCTAATTTATGGAATGCTGTGCGTTATGAGGTTGATAATAGAGACGAATTTGGTCAATTTATTTTGACAGGCTCAGCAGTACCGAATGAATTTGATGATTCTATGCATACAGGTACAGGAAGAATTTCTAGGCTTTTGATGAGACCTATGAGTTTATATGAATCGAAGGATTCGAGCGGCGAAGTTTCCATTAAAGATTTATTTGAAGGTGAAAACATCTCAGCCATTGATGAAACGAGTCTTGAAAAAATTGCTTTTCTAATTTGTAGAGGCGGATGGCCAAAAGCGATCGGTTTAGCTGAAAAACCAGCTTTATTCCAAGCCCTAGATTATTTTGATGCCCTTGTGTCTACTGATATTAGCAGAGTGGATTCCATAAAAAGAGACAAAGAAAGGGCTAAGAGATTACTTAAATCCTATGCAAGACATGTAGGTACGCAAAGTTCACTAGAAACGATTAGGAAAGATATGTTAGCTAATCAATCAGATACATTTGATCAGGTAACACTTTATTCTTACCTGGATGCCTTAAGAAAAATATTTGTTATAGAAGATTCTCCCGCATGGAACCCGAATTTAAGGTCGAAAACATCCATACGTACAACAGATACCAGATATTTTTCAGACCCATCGATTGCAACAGCATCATTAGGTATGGGTCCTAACGATTTACTAAATGATCTAAACACCATGGGATTTTTATTTGAAAACTTATGTGTTCGTGACTTAAGAATTTATACAGACTTTTTAGATGGAACAGTTTATCATTATAGAGATAGGTACGGACTAGAATGTGATGCAGTGATTCATCTAAGAAATGGAGCTTATGGACTTATTGAAATTAAACTCGGTGGCGATAAATTAATTGAAGAAGGCGCTGAAAGTTTAAAAACTTTAGCATCTAAAATAGATACAAAAAATATGTCCAAACCATCATTTATGATGGTATTATGCGCCAAAGCACCTTTTGCGTATAAAAGAAATGATGGTGTTTACGTCCTACCTATTACTGCTTTAAGACCTTAATAGTTTTTAGTGCCTATAGACATTATACGTTCTACGAATACTGACTACTCAAGCTATGTAGAGATGGTGGTATTGCTGTCAAGGGAGATCGATAGGCAAAACCTACCACCGATCAAAGGAGAAAAAACAAATGGATAATCAGATTCATAATCAAATAGTGAGTTTTATATGGGGAATTGCGGACGACTGCCTGCGTGATGTTTATGTGCGCGGGAAGTATCGCGATGTGATTCTCCCGATGACAGTTATCCGGCGCCTGGATGCCATGCTGGAAGAGAAAAAACCGGCAGTTCTGGCAATGAAAAAGCAACTGGACGCTGCCAAGATCGATAATCAGTGGCCTGCGCTGTGCAATGCAGCGGGACAGGCTTTCTGCAATGCATCTCCCTTTCTGCTGAAGGATTTAACGAGCCGGTCCAAGGCACAAACCTTGAAGGCTGACTTTATCGCATATCTTGATGGCTTCTCGCCGAATGTTCAGGTGATACTGGATAAGTTCAAGTTCCGTAACCAGATCGACACGATGGTGGACGCGGATATTCTTGGTGCGGTCATTGAGAAGTTCACATCTTCCGATATCAACCTGAGTCCAAATCCGATTTATAAGGATGAGGCAAAGACAATCCTCAGGCATCCCGGTCTTGATAACCACGGCATGGGAACGATCTTTGAGGAACTGATCCGCAAATTCAACGAAGAGAACAACGAGGAAGCCGGAGAGCACTGGACACCTCGTGATGTGGTTGAGCTTATGGCTGACCTTATATTTATTCCAATTGCTGACAAGATCAAGGATGCTTCTTATTCCTGCTATGACGGAGCTTGCGGCACGGGAGGGATGCTTACGGTAGCGCAGGATAGACTTTTGACGATTGCTAAGAAGCGCGGCAAAGAGGTGGCCATTCACCTGTTCGGACAGGAAATCAATCCGGAAACCTATGCCATTTGTACTGCGGATATGCTTTTAAAGGGAGATGGCGAAGAAGCCCAGCACATCATGTATGGCTCTACCCTTTCGGACGATCAGCACGCTTCCCGCCAGTTTGATTTTATGCTTTCGAATCCTCCCTACGGAAAAAGCTGGAAGACCGACGCAGAGAAAATGGGCGGCAAAAAGGAAATCCTTGACACCCGTTTCAATACTTACATTGAGGGAGGAGAAGACCTCTCGATGATACCTCGCAGCAGCGACGGTCAGCTCTTGTTCCTTCTGAATAATGTCGCCAAGATGAAAAAGGATACCGAGCTTGGCAGCCGTATTGCAGAAGTCCATAACGGCTCATCCATATTTACGGGAGATGCCGGCAGCGGAGAAAGTAACGCACGCCGCTATCTGATCGAAAATGACCTTGTTGAAGCAATTATCGCCGCACCTGAGAATATGTTCTACAACACGGGAATCGGCACCTTCATCTGGATCCTGTCCAACAAAAAAGAAGAACGTCGCAAAGGAAAAATTCAGCTGATTGATGCGACGGCAATGAAATCACCGCTTCGTAAGAATATGGGTAAAAAGAATTGCAAATTTACTCCGGACTTGCGCAAAGAAATTGTTCGCATTTTCCTTGCCATGGAAGAAAGCGATGTCAGCAAGGTCTTTGATAACAATGAGTTTGCCTATTGGAAAATCACGGTGGAACGCCCGCTGCGCCTGCGCGTGTATCCTGAGAGAGGAATTCCAGCAGGCACTTTCAAAAAGACGGATGAAATAGCAAGTGTTAAAAAGGCGCTTGCCTCTGTTCCAAAAGACACACCACTCGATGATTGGACCGCCTTTGCCAAAGCCACGAAACTAAAAGCCGGCATTTTGAAAAAGCTGCGCCCCTTTATCACCGAGAAAGACCCCGCCGCAAAGCCCATTGAGGGCGAGCCGGATGTTGACCTGCGCGACACGGAGAACATTCCTTTCACCTATGAGGGCGGCATTGAAGCTTTCATGAAAAATGAGGTGCTGACCTATGCGCCGGATGCTTATGTGGACGAAAAGAAAACGGCGATCGGCTATGAAATCAGCTTCACCAAGTATTTCTATAAACCGGTGGAACTGCGCGAAATGAGTGATATTCTTGCCACACTCCATGAACTGGAGAAAGAGGCTGATGGTGTGTTGGCGGAGATCATGGAGAGCTTTTCATGAAGTCTTATAGTGAATATAAAGAGATGAATCTCCCTTGGCTTAAGACTATACCAGCACATTGGGAAATTAGAAGAAACAAGAATATTTTCACCGAGATAAAAGAGAAAGTCGGTGAACGTTCATCTGAATATACATTGCTTTCTTTAACACTTAATGGAATCATACCGAGAGATCTGGATGCAGGTGGAAAATTCCCTTCTGATTTTGGAAAATATAAGGTTATTAAAAAGGGGGATATGGTTTTCTGTTTGTTTGATGTAGATGAGACGCCGAGAACCGTTGGATTATCCAATTTTGATGGTATGTTGACAGGTGCATATACCATTATGGACGTTAACAATATCAATTCTCGTTATATCCTTTACTATTATCTGGCATTGGATAATGGAAAGTTGCTAAAGCCACTTTATACTGGTCTGCGTAAAACAATCAATGTCAACACATTCCAATCAACACAAATCCCCGCCCCTCCCCGCGCTGAGCAAGACCAGATTGTGCGGTTCTTGGATTGGAAGGTTTCTGCGGTCAACAGATTGATTTCAGTCAAGAAAAAACAAGTGATTGTCTATAGGGAGCTGCGCAAAGCAATAATAGACCAAGGTATGCTGTACGGGTTTAAAAACACTGATAGAAAAGATAGCGGTATTTATTGGCTTGGAGAAGTCCCTGCTACTTGGGATGTTTTGCCATTAAAACGTATTTGTAGAGCAAATGCCTCGATCTCAGATATTGTCAAGACGAAGAACGACTCGGATTTGGTTACGTTCCTTCCAATGGAAAATGTCTCTGAAACCGGCAACGTTGACTGCTCAATAAAGAAAAAAATAGCGGATGTACGAACGGGATTTTCCTCATTTTCAAAGGGCGATGTAGTTGTAGCAAAAATTACACCGTGTTTTGAAAATGGGAAAGGAGCTTGCTTAGATGATCTTGATACTGACATTGGGTTTGGTACAACAGAGTTTATTAACTTGCGTCCTTCTGAAAAAGTTCTGTCAAAATATCTTTATATGATTACCATGACAAGGCCATTCAGAAAACTTGGCGAAGAGGTAATGACAGGCTCTGCAGGCCAGAAGCGAGTATCTGTTAATTACATTAAGAATTTTACTCTTGGAATACCTGGTATTGAAGAACAGGAAAGCATTCTTGCCAAGATTGAACAGAGACTTGTCCAGATCGATAAAATTATAGAAATAGAGCGTGAAAATATTAAACATCTTCTGGAATTAAAAGCAAGGATCATTTCAGACGCTGTCACTGGCAAAATCGATGTTCGAAACATTACCGTCCCCGAATATGAGTATGTGGACAATGCCGCTGATGATGACAGCGAGCGCGAATCAGAAGTCAATGAAGGATTGAACGAAGAGGAGGAATAAGTATGGCCGACGAGAGAAAACTTGCACCCAATGAAAGTCAGGGTGATATTGTTATCTACCGGACGGAAGATGGCCATACGAAGATCGATGTACGCTTTGTGGATGAGACCGTATGGCTGAGTCAGCAGCAGATGGCAGAGCTTTTTCAATCTTCCCGCACCAATATTGTAGAGCACATTCAGCATATCTACGAAGAGGGTGAATTGGATGAAGCCTCAACCTGTCGGAATTTCCGACAGGTTCGCACCGAGGGCAGCAGGCAGGTCACAAGAGATATTCCGTATTATAACCTTGATATGATCATCTCTTTGGGATACCGCGTAAAATCCATGGTAGCCACCAAGTTCCGCCGTTGGGCAACAGAACGATTGAAGGAATATATGGTCAAGGGTTTTGCAATGGATGACGCGCGGCTGAAGGATCTCGGCGGCGGAAACTACTGGAAAGAGCTGCTTGATCGCATTCGTGATATTCGTTCCTCTGAAAAAGTGATGTATCGGCAGGTACTTGACCTGTATGCGACCAGTGTAGACTACGATCCGAAAAGTTCGGAGTCGGTCGCTTTTTTCAAGATGGTGCAGAATAAGTTACACTTTGCCGCACATGGTCACACGGCGGCGGAGCTTATCTGCGAACGCGCCGACGCGGATAAACCGTTTATGGGTCTGACTGCTTTCTCTGGAGATTTTCCGACGGCGAAAGATATCGGCATCGCCAAAAATTATTTATCGGAAGAGGAACTGCGGATACTCAACGGAATTGTTTCAGGATATTTTGATTTTGCAGAAGTACAGGCGCTACGCCATCGTCGTATGCACATGAGTGATTATGTGGAGCATCTGGACCGTATTCTATCTTCTACAGGAGAGCAGTTGCTCACCGGCGCAGGCAAAGTGAGCCATAAGCAAGCGATGGAAAAAGCAAAACAAGAATACCGGCGTTTTCTGGTGCAGAATCTGTCACCGGTTGAAGAGGCGTATCTGGAAACTATAAAAGAAGTCGAAAGTATCGCAAAGAAAAAGGCGAAGGAGGATTAACAATGGCTTTTACCAATACAAAGGAAAGTGGCCTTGAATCCTTAATCGTGAAGTGGCTGGTGGAGCAGAACGGATACGAGGAAGGAACGAACGCCGACTATAACAAAAAGTACGCTGTCGACGAGACACGTCTGCTTCGTTTTCTGCAGGATACGCAGCCGAAGGAAATGGATAAGCTGGGCGTGCTTATGTCGGATACGAAAAAACGGCAGTTTCTGAACCGTCTGTCCGGCGAGATTGCCAAGCGCGGCGTTATTAATGTGCTGCGCAATGGCGTAAAGGTCTATCCGGCAGACCTCATCATGTTTTATTTGACGCCGACTGAGAATAACCATCAGGCCAGAGCCATGTATGAGAAGAATATTTTCAGCGCGACAAGGCAACTACGCTACTCAGAGGATGCTGGAGAGCTGGCACTGGATGTCTGCCTTTTTATCAATGGCCTTCCGGTCATTACGATGGAGCTGAAGAATCAGCTCACCAAGCAAAACACAGAAAATGCTGTTCGACAGTACAAGGAAGATCGCGATCCGCATGACCCCCTATTTTCTTTCAAACGTTGCATGGTTCATTTTGCAGTGGATGATGCGACGATTCAGTTCTGCACGAAGCTTGCCGGGAAAAGCAGCTGGTTTTTGCCGTTTAACAAAGGCTATAAAGATGGTGCGGGTAATCCGCCCAATCCGGACGGCCTGATGACGGACTATCTCTGGAAGAAGATCCTTACCAAGAGAAAGCTATCCCGGATTATCGAAAACTACGCCCAGGTGGTCGAAGAGGTCGACGAGGATACCAAAAAGAAGTCCGTTAAGCAGATCTGGCCGCGTTACCATCAGCTCGACTGCGTGGAGAAGCTGCTGGCTGATGTGCAGGAGAATGGCGTCGGTAAACGCTACCTGATTCAGCACAGTGCCGGGAGCGGTAAATCAAACTCGATCGCATGGCTCGCACATCAGCTGATTGGGCTTGAGAAGGACGGCCGTCCAATGATTGATTCCGTTCTCGTGGTGACCGACTGCCGTATTTTGGACAAGCAAATCCGCAATACAATTAAGCAGTTCATGCAGGTCAAGAACACCGTGACATGGGCAGAGCATTCCGGGGATCTCCGTAAGGCGATTCAGGACGGCAAGCGCATTATCATATCAACGATTGAAAAGTTCCCATACATTATCTCTGAGATTGGACAGGAACATAAGAATAACAAGTTTGCCATCATCATCGATGAGGCGCACTCCGGTCAGAGCGGACGGAACTCCGCCAATATGAATCTGGCCCTTTCCGGCCTTGCTAGTGATGAAGACGCAGATAATGAGGATAAGATTAATGCCATGATGGAGGGGCGCAAGCTCGTCTCTTCGGCCAGCTACTTTGCCTTCACCGCCACTCCGAAGAACAAGACTGAGGAAATGTTCGGCCTTGCCTATGAAGAGGACGGAGAAATCAAGCATCGCCCCTTTCATGTCTATACGATGAAGCAAGCAATTCAGGAAGGCTTCATCCTTGACGTGCTGCGGAACTACACGACCATCGACAGCTGGTATAAGATCATGAAAAAGGTCGAGGATGATCCGATGTTTGATAAGAAGCGTGCGCAGAAAAAACTGCGTGCTTTTGTCGAGGGCAATCCGGACGTTATCGCTAAGAAGGCCGCCATTATGGTGGAGCACTTCCATGAGCAGGTCATCGCCAAGAAGAAAATTGGGGGCAAAGCGCGGGCGATGGTGGTCACGGCCAGCATTTCGAGATGTATTGAATACTACTATGCGATCAACAAGTGCCTCGCAGACCGACGCAGTCCGTACAAGACGATCGTGGCGTTTTCTGGAGAGCACAAATATAAGGGGCAGGAACCGGCATTGATGTCCGCATCTATGAATGGATTTTCAGACGCGAAGATTCCGAAAGAATTCAAAAAAGATCCCTATAGGATCCTGATCGTTGCGGATATGTTCCAGACCGGCTTTGATGAGCCGCTACTTCAGACGATGTATGTGGACAAGCCACTTTATGATATTGCTGCTGTGCAGACACTGTCACGCTTGAATAGAGCCTATCCCGGTAAGGATGAAGTCTATGTCTTGGATTTTGCAAACACGACGGCTGTGATTGAGAAGGCGTTTGCGAAGTTCTACAGAACAACAATTCTTTCCGGCGAAACCGATCCCAATAAGCTATACGACTTGATTGCCATTATGGATGACGATCAGGTCTATGATGACAGGGAGGTGGAACAGCTGGTTGACCTTTTCCTGAGTGGAGCAGAACGTGATCGTCTTGATCCGATTCTGGATGCATGCACAGCCGTATATAATCAGCTTGAACTAGATGATCAGATCAAGTTCAAGAGTGCTGCAAAGTCCTTTGTTCGTACGTACGGCTTCCTCGGCGCCATTCTTCCCTATGGAAATGTTGACTGGGAAAAACTGTCAATCTTCTTGCATTTGCTGATTCCGAAGCTTCCCTCGCCACGTGACGATGATTTTTCGGAAGGCATTCTTCAGACAATTGACCTGAAAAGCTATCGCAATGAGGCGCAGGAGGCAATAGCCATCAAACTGGAAGACGCTGACGCGGAAATTGCACCGGTACCGGCAGGAAAGGTCGGCCATATAGTTGGACCGGAAATGGATCCGCTATCCAAGATCATCATGGACTTTAACGATATGTTCGGAAATATCGACTGGAAAGACGCGGACAATATGCGGCGCCAGATTCTTGTTATTCCTGAGATGGTTTCGAAGGATAAAAAATATCAAAACGCCATGAGAAATTCTGATGCGCAGGAAGCGCGCACTGAAAGCGAACGCGCTCTGCAGCAGGTTATTTTTTCAATCATGTCTGATAATATGGAACTGTTCAAACAGTTTCAAGATAATCCGTCGTTCAAGAAATGGTTGTCCGATTTGGTATTCAATCTTACGTACAATAAGGGGGGCAAGGCGTATGTGATGCCGGGTGCGGAGTTGAAGGAAACAACTTATGCCGCTACGCCACAGCAGAAGTTGATGATGGCGGCCGAAGATCCGGCACCATATGAAGCGAAGAAAGAAAAGGAATAACGAGTAGGAGGTGTAAAGACTCCAGAGCTCACGAAGACGGCGACGGCTTCACAGATTGCAGCTCAGCTAAATAAAATAGTTGATGAGCACTTTCGTGCGTTGGACGAACGGCGTAATTTGACGGACTTTTGATATCAATCAGGAGGTATCGAGCCATGTTGAGTGCGTAGTATTGATGTCAAGAATAGATAAATAAGGGCCAAAAGTGGTGTGTTTTTGGGCTTTTGAGAGTTGACTGCCACCAAAGAACCTCATGAAAAAATCGGTTTTCTTGCATGGAAACATATCTGTTTCTTTAGTTCTATCGGGGGCATCATAAACCGGTACCTGAACGGAATGCTTACCAATGAGGAAGTCATCGAGGAACTCTTGAAAATGGCAAAGCAGATTCGTGATGCACATGAAGCCGGGGATGAACTGGGACTTTCTGAGGACGAGCTGGCATTCTATGATGCCCTTACCAAACCGCAGGCGATTAAGGACTTCTATGAAAATGATGAGCTGATTGCTATAGCAAAAGAGCTCACAGAGGCACTCCGAAAGAATCGGTCCATCGATTGGCAAAAGCGTGATTCAGCACGTGCCAAGATGCGCATGATGATTAAGAGACTGCTAAAGAAACATAAATACCCGCCGGAGGGCATGGATGATGCGGTTGCCACAGTAATGCTTCAGTGCGAGTTGTGGACGGACAACAATGACATGGATCATCGGGTGGTTATCTATAGTGAGGCTTTCAGTAAAGAATCCCAGGATTTACAGATGGTAGCGGAAAAACCTGCGCCATACGGAACAAATAAGGAGGATTAAAAATGGCAGTGCCAAAATACGATGAATTGATGAAGCCTCTATTGGCAGCCGTAAAAGACGGTGAGGTCTATAAAATTAAAGACGCTACTGCCGTGTTAGCTCAACAGCTAAATCTATCAGAAGAAGACCTCGCAGAAATGCTTCCTAGTGGCAGGCAAACCGTGTTTAAAAATAGGGTCGGATGGGCGAAAACCTATCTGAAAAAGGCTGGACTCCTTGATAGTCCTGTCCGTGCCACTATCGTCATCACTGAAGCTGGAAAGAAGGTGCTTGCAGAGGATCCGGAGAAGATAGACTCCAGATATCTTAAACGGTTTCCTTCATTTGCAGATTTTGTATCGGCTTCTGATTCAACAAATGAAGATAGTATAGTATCTACAGTTTCGATGACGAATGATCTTACACCCGATGATCAACTCGAAGACGCCTACAAGCAGATAAATGCAAGCCTTGCTTCTGATTTGCTGAGTGAGGTTATGAAAATTCCACCATACACATTTGAAAAGCTTGTTGTTGATCTGCTTTCGAAGATGGGGTATGGAACTGTGGCTTATGGAAGTCATGCAACAGCTGCTTCTTGTGATAATGGAATTGATGGCGTTATAATGGAGGATAAACTTGGTTTCTCGTTAATCTATATGCAGGCAAAGGAATGGGATCCGGATAGAGTTGTCGGCCAACCGGATATACAGAGTTTTGTTGGCGCAATTGCTGGGAAACATGGCGATGGACTTTTCGTTACTACAGCCAAGTTCTCGCAGAAGGCTAAGGATTACGCAAATGTTCACCACATTATTTTGATTAATGGTGAGAAACTTGTAAAACTTATGATTGAGTATAACTTCTGCGTGTCAACACGGAAAACATTTGAAATTAAATCAATTGATACGGATGCTTTGACTGAATATCAGGACGGATAATCCGCTTGTGAAAAAGAGAAAGGAGTGCTTCTCCTTGTCGGTTAAGATCGCAACAGAGAATGCGAATCTTGCGTACGGACACGGAAACCTAATTATAAAGACATTCAGGCAATCCGCCGATAGCGAAAGTGTTCCGAGAAATCGGACTTGCTGACGAGCTTGAAAGCGGTATGCGAAACAGCTATAAATACATGAAGATGTATTCCGGTGGAGAGCTTGTCTTTACAGAGTCCGATGTCTTTACGACAGTGCCTCCCTTTCCGAGGCGGCAACGGCAACAGTCGGGCCGACGAAAGAACTTGATTCAAGGGACCAAGTTAAGGAGATTATGTCATGGATAAATTAGAATCAGAAGTTAAAAATATTTTGAATGCTGATGAGAGAATTTTAAGTTTTTCTTTTGCAAAGAAAACTAAGTCAGCTTACTTTATACTAATAAAAGGTGAGAATGAATTTATTACCTTTAGAGTAAGTAATCATCCAACGAGTTCTTTTTATTCAAATAGGACTTTCAATAACAAGAAAGACTTGAATCAACTACTAGAAGAAATAAGAAATTATATGGATAAGTCAGACTGGTATATTTTCAAATATGAAGACTACTTTAGCTTAAAAGCATTATCTAAAATTCCGTTTAAAAGAATACAATTTTACATTGATAATACAATGGGTATTTTTGATCATTCATTAGGCGGACTTGTATTTTATCAAAGCAGAAAGTTTGGAAGAAACCATAAGGAATTTAACGTGGTGTCTGAATCATTTCAGAAGGAACTGAGAAAACTTTTCGCATCCGGTCTGATTAGTTCTCATAGAGAACAAATATAAAGAAAGATTTATAGACGATGAAAAGAATATTGACTATAGATATATTGAAGTGCCAGAAATGAATTAAAACGCATATTTTCATGCACTTAATGATAGATAAAATATAAAGGATTCATCCTTTATATTAAAAACGTTATTTCTAATGGGCAAAGCATTCAAAAAATACATTATAAACAGGTTTTTTCATAGCATCGAGGGAAAATATGTGTGAAAACATTTCTTTCTTCACTGACGTTTCAAATGATATTTCAGATTTGCTATCAGAAATAAAAGTATATTCATTGATAATCAAACTTAATAATGAAAGATACAGTTTTGCTTTCCGATTTGATAGGATTTTTTATTAGAAGGTAAGGATTGGACGAAAATGCCATCGCTGGTGTAGCTACTTTAAAAAAGCGAACTTGATACAAAGGAGTTTTATAGAGCATATGAAGTAACTGCATATAGACAAATTGATTATGGTTTATATTTTGCTGCGTTAAAAAATGTATAAGAAACCGAAACGACATATTAATAATATATATGCCATGGAGGGTACTATGCTTTTCATAAGAGATAACGAAGCAAAAGGCGAATAATAAAATAACTCTTTCCAAAATTGATAGGCTTCCTTTATGAGCGGCAGTGAAGAAAATCACTGTTCCTTATGAAGGGAGTTTTTATATGGGTAGAAAAGGCATAAATCTACCTACTACCGGCGAAGACTTTCGACCTGTCAGCAGACCTGGAGTCAAACGGACAGTAGACTGCCCGAGGGCATTGCTTGATACCAGGGTAGGCAATGTTCTCTTCTATATCAGCAGTAAAAACAGGCTGTTGCCTTCCCCTAGAGTGGGAAGCAATAAAAAACGACCGGCAACATTGCTGTTGCCGGTCGTTTTTATGGTTTGTCACTGCCTTCTTAACGGTAGCAGTTCATTGGCATGTGATTGAATCCGAAGCGTTTGGATTTAATAAAGAAACCATGATAAAGAAAGTGAGTTTTTCAATTTAATTATTTTGAGTAACTGTGGTGACGGGGACTCCCAGGTATTCTGAACTGTCAAATCCAAGTATCACATAGAAGATAGGAGACAAGAGTATCAAGCCGACGGCAAAACCAGTGCTTTTTCCAAAGGCTTTTGCGAGTTTTATCTGGGTCATGATGAGTATAACGAAGTTGGCGATAGGAATCAGCAAGAGAAGAAACTTGATGCCGCTTCCCCAGGTTATTTTAAAAAGTACATAGGCATTGTAAAAAGGGATTATAGATGCCCATCCCGGTTCGCCGGCTTTGCTGAACATCTTCCACATTCCTGCAATCATAACAAGTGCAACGACAATACCGATAATGAGGGTGAAAATATCTCCTCCGCCTGCTCCTCCATAAGAATCCATAAGACATACTCCTTTCATTCAATTATTTGCCGTGTGCAAAATAAGCGTCTTGAAGATGCTTTGCAGGGACGGCTTTTACCACTATAAGTTTATAGAAAGCATCAGCTGCCAAGATACTAAAGCAGCTGACGGCTATCTATCTTCGGCTATCTATCCTCAGACTGGTTCTGAGAATCCTAGGAAGGGTCATCTGGGTTGGAGTCTATAAAAAACGGTATCTGTGATTTGCCGTCTTTATCCGTCTTGACTTCAAATATACAGCCCCCTGCCGATCCAGGACGACCTTTTCTGCTCCAGATCTGCCTTCATATTCATAAATAAAGCCGGATGATCATTGGCTTATTCCAGGAATTCTGCACTCTTTACGATGGCCGTCACCATGTCAATAATCTTTTGCTTGCTCTTTTCATCGACTTTAATGGTGTCATCGCCACTTTCTATAAAAATGGACATTTCAAATAAGGGATATTTCTTAGCTTTGTTATCGGCAAGCTCGATGATGATCTCATCTCTAAAGTTTTCATAGTTGAACCGCGCCGCGGATGGATGACCGGCAATCTCCATGTCCTCATATCCTTCTTTTCCGTTGCAAGAAAAATATTCGTCAAGGTAGGATTTGCCGTCATTGTTTTCAGGCTTATACAGGGCGTCACGAACCAAGTCAACGCAGTAGACGGTGCCTGGGTTTTCAGCATCTTCGTATCGAAAGCGTACAGATTGTTCGCTATTGTCCAGATATTCTTCAGCTTTTATCGCGCCCTTTTCAAAAGGAATATCAAAGGGCCATTTAACCAGATGACTGCCGGTATAGGCCGCATCCGAAAAATCAGGTTTGTCTTTATATTTATTGTTATACTTAAAGCTGTTTATAATCGTTTTTTCTATTTTTCCAAAAAGCTCTTTGTCGGGTTCTTGACCTTTTTCAAGATTACCATTTGGTAGAATCTTTATTTCTGCCACATGGTAGCCATTCAAATATTCGTCGAGGCAAGTTCCGTAGTAGATATGATAGTCGTCGTTTGTGGTCTTAAGCCATTTCATTCCCGAATCGGATTCGACCACGCTTTCGTTTTCGTTCAGAGGATCTTTTCCGTCGACGGTAACCCTCTTATACAAATCTTCTCCGGCGGTCACTGTTACATAAATACGCCAGCTGTTTGTAGCATCTAAATCGTCACCTTGCGGGTAGTAACTAAAATCTTCCGAGGTTCCTCCAAATTTATCATCGACCACCTCCCAATCTTCTTCGCTGCCCGGCAAGTCAAAAGAGACTTCCGTTCCGATCTTGTCATTTTTGATTTTGTATTGAGTGACATTCTCGCCCCCGCAAGAACAGAGGGTCAAGACCAGCACCGTTGCGAAAATAAAGGCTCCACTCTTTTTAAAAGTTGAAAAATGCCTTTTCATGTTCAGCCCTTCCTTTCAAAGACAGATTCTTGGCATAAACTGACGCATCTTATGAAGTTAGGCAAATTATATCAGCCTTACAATTTCTCCACATCACCCGAAAGAATGAGATTTGAAGAAATTTTCAGTTTTATTTTAGAAAATCCATAATGATTTTTACCATATGGGACTAATATTTATTTGAAACGATGATAAAATGCACTTTGGCAGCAAGAAACACGCCATATCTCTTGCAGCCCCAAATGCTTGGCAGGAGACTTGATAATCTTAGCCCTTACTTGAGAGCTAAGCGCTTTTTATATTTAATCCTGCTCTCCTAGGGATTTACGAAGAGGAAGCCGGAAAAGGGTAGGGGCAGACTTTATTTTCGAATAATCGAAGGCAGCGAATCATAGAGAAAAATTAGAGAAAGGGGAGTTGGTTGCCGGGACAATGGATGCAGCGCCTCGGGTTATCTACCGGATGTAAATCAGAACCACCGGCTTAGCCGGTGGTTTGTTATGCCCCTATAAGGGGCTGTTACTGGCAGCACTCACGTGCTCTGAATTTCTTTCTCTTGCAACAAATCCCCAGTTGGCGCTAAAGCGCCTATTTTCATACTTTATTTGACCTGCTGACCCGTAAACGGGTCGATGAATTCTTTCATACTTATCTGATCCGCCAAATAGTCTTCTTCCAATTGGTTTTTGATATACTCTTGGATTTTTTTCGCATTTTTTCCCGCGGTATCGACGTAGTAGCCTCTACACCAGAAATGCCTATTTCCGTATTTGTACTTTAGGTTTGCGTGTCTATCAAAT
>NZ_FNAF01000020.1 GCF_900101835.1 Peptococcus niger | reverse complement strand
AGAGCAATAGGTAAGGCTTTGATATCATCTCCACCTTTTCCCCTGCCCCACACCGTACGTGAGACTTTCACCTCATACGGCGCTCCATCGCAATTACTTCAGTTGATTCATATCCTTTATTAATCCTACTTGATTTGTTTCATTAACCGTAGCTAGTTGGATAGGCTCCAACTTGGTCGTTTTTCTTAGTTTATTAAGCTTTTTGAGTTGTTTACCATCTAGCCGCAATTGGCTAGACAAGTAAGATATGGTGTCAGGGTTTGTGGCATGTACCAGCTTGTGGGCCGGTGTCGTAAGCAGGATTAGATTTTGGTAGTTATCCTTGCCACCTAGCTTCCTAGGTAGCTTGTGGTGGCAGTGTATGTCACCGGGTACCAATTCTTGACCTGTTAATCCACATTTGCCATGTTGCCCGGCATACAAGGATATTCGATTATCATTGTATTCTAGGCTGGCATTTCTAACCGGATGGGTCATTAGATAGTGCATGACTTCATCGCTTCCTGACTTGGGAATTTTCTTTTGCAAGAGGCCCCTGCCTTCCGGTGTGTATTGACAGGCTCCAGCTTTTTGTGCCATTGGATTACGGGACTTGTAAAACCCTATGGGTATTACCGGTTTACCGTTTATCCACCTTACCTGTTTAGATTTACCATATCGCTCTTTAAGCTTAATGTTGTCTATTTGTCCCTCTTTCTTGAGGGCTTTACCAAACCGATTTTTAAACTTAATGCTAGTTGTCCTCTGTATTTCAGCAAGGTCTTTGGTCACATTATTGGCAATGCCATAGTAGTTTTGGATCCCCATAACCATGGAATTGTATAGGTCTATTTCAAGGGCCTGCACTTTTCCGCTTTTTGGCTTCTGGATATTCTTTAGCTGTTTTGACAATTGCTTTCTCGTATTGGCTTTAGTCTTGTCACTCATTCGGGCATTGACTACCCATTTATGCGACTTAGGCTGGAGCTTTAACTTGAAACCAAGAAATTCGCTGTAGTTCTTCTTGAGGTTGACAATTTTTGTCTTTTCAGGCGAGATTTGTAGCTTTAACCGGTGGCTGAGCCATTGGGTTATAGCGTGCTTCAAGAGGACAGCTTCTTTGCGTGTTTTGCAGAAGATTTTGAAATCATCTGCATAGCGGACAAAGTAAAATTCCTTGAGCTTTGTTTTACGCATTGCCGTATATTCGCTACCTAGGTTTCTGTTGCCGTTCTTATTGTATTGCGGCTTTGGTGGCTTATTTAGTTGCCGGTGAAAATCCTTCCACTGACTAGATAGCCACCAGTCCAATTCATTTAGAACCACATTTGCCAATAAGGGAGATAGGATACCGCCTTGGGGTGTTCCCTTGGTAGGGTATTCTATTTGCCCACTTGGCAATACAATAGGCGCTTTTAGCATTTGTTTAATAATTTGCAAGAGTTTCGTATCCCGGATACCTAGTGTCCAAAGTTGACGCATAAGCTTTCTATGATTGACTTCATCAAAGAAAGACTTAATGTCAAAGTCAATGGCATAAGTGCAGTGACTTCTCTGCATCAGTCGGTAGCACTCATTTATGGCGTGCTCTGCACTCTTGTTAGGTCTGAAGCCATAAGAGTACGGACTGAACTTAGCTTCCATGATAGGCTCCAGTATTTGTAGAATGGCTTGCTGGGCAAGTCTATCTTCAATACAGGGAATACCTAGAGGGCGCTTCTTGCCATTGGGCTTGGGGATTTCTACTCGTCTTACTTTCTTCGGTTGGAGCCATGAGAGCTTGCTTATCATTAGGTTGAGGTAGTCCTCATCTGATAATCTTGCAATGTCCTCAATGGTTTTTCCGTCCGTTCCCGGTGTATGACTGCCCTTGTTGCTTTTAATGGTTCTATAGGTCAGTTTCAGGTTGTTAGGGGAGACAATTAGCGACCAAAGGTCACCAAAGATTTCTCCGGCCTTACTTCTGGCATATAGGTCATCTTGCAATTCTTGCATGTCGTAATACCGGGCTTTTGTGGCTTTGTGGTTTGGTTTTTGATTTATCAAGTTAATTTCCACTTATACATCACCACCTTATCTGTGATGACAATTTCTATTGTCATACTCGACTTAGTGGATTCATAAAGGATTGATTTACTTCAGTAACTGTGACTTGAGGCTATTCCTCCGTGTCCATTGCAGACATTTCATCGGTCATGCCTCTACTCTCAATCGGACAAAAGCAAGTTATTCCCGGGAGGGGTGTTCCTTGCTGCCGGCCTGCTGTAACACGTTAATGGCCGTTCCAACCTTTCCACGTTCCAATAACTCTATCTGTACATATAGCCTTAGGTGCTTCCTATAAGCCTGCTACCTGGATGCCGCCTGTAACGACATAAAGCATTTCATGGCGTTCATTCTTACTTTACTTCAGTAGCAACACATCCGTGTTCGGTGCATTTCTGCATCTTGCAAATCTAGACCCGTACATTCGGAAGTTCGTCAGTGCCTGTGGCACATTCTCGCCATAGCTATTTTATAGACCCCCGGCATATAACTAGCACCGTCCACCTCTGGACAGCTTTCCACAGCTTGGCCTGTTTGGGCTACTCTCTGCCGTCTTCACCGAGCTTCTAACCCCTGAATGGTTACACATTCTGACGCTAGCCGGAGTATTAGGGAAGGCGTTTCAGGGCGTTACCCCTTCGTTCCACCTTTTGAGTTATTAGTTGTTCTCTTAATTAAGAGTCAGTCTTTTACCCTACTAATCGGACTGCTTACGCAGGTTATCTCTATTTCTAGGATAGCTTAATGGTTATAGACCAACGTGTCGCACGAATGCCTTGCTTAATAAGCCGCTCGTCAGAGTTTTCATCTGATAAATGCAAGAGCCATACCTCTTCCAATTCCGGTCCTGTATTTTCTTTTAAGAAAGTTAAGGCTTCATCTAAACTCATGTGCGTTTTTCTCACACGCCTAGCTAAGCTTGCCGGCACAAGTCCGGCTTCCACATTCTCAGCTATGACTGAGGAAACATAGTTCACCTCCATCATAATATGAGTTAGCCCCCTGAAATTATACGGCACATAAGCCGTGTCCGTTACATATAGGAGCTTCTCTTTTGTCACATTCGACTGAAGTAAAAAACCCAGCGGCTCTACAGCGTCATGGATTACTGAAAAAGACAATATCTCAAAACTGCCTATCCTAAAAGAATTGCCAGCTTGAATTATATTGCCACGGCAGACACTCATAGCCTCAAAAGTCCCTTGCGAAGCGTATACTTGAATCCCCATGTTTAAAAGATCTTTTACAGCCTCGGCATGATCCTTGTGTTCATGGGTTACCAATACAGCATCCACTTGGCTAAGTCTAAAACGGAATTTTTCTTTCAACCGCCCAACTGGCAGCCCGGCATCTAACAGGAGCGTAGAGCTCCCATCAGATACCTTGTAGGCGTTGCCGTTTGAGCTACTTCCTAGAGAAATGATTTCCATATTAAAAATCAATTTTCATGTCGCTAAAAAGATCGGCACCGGGTTCGTCACTCGACAAGTTTTCGTCATCTAAAAGCTTATCTAAAACATCCTTTTCCACTTCTCGGCTGACAATCGGTTTACCGAAAGCTTCCTCTTTAACCTCAACTTTTTCATCTTTTGTGCCTTCATTTACATTATCGGCAAAATCCAAAACCGGAGCATCTTTCTGAGCAATGGGCTGAGGAACAGCCGGTTCAGTACGCTGTGAACTTTCGACATCAATAAAGTCCTCTGCTTCATCAGTGGTGTACATCCCCATAGCAATTTCGGGAGCATAGGCCCGAATAAAGAAAGCAGCAGCCCGGTACATAAGCATTTGTTGTGGCATGGTCCGCCACTTGCTGATGTAGTTTCCGTCCTTATCCTTCTTGTCGTACCAGCCTTCATCTTTGGATAGCTGAATTGACACCCAAGAGCCTTGCAAGACATTACCTGTATCAAGTTCTTTAGCGTAAGCACGACACTTAGCATTATCTTCTGAACCCCCAAATTCAAATTGGAGGCTCGAAAATCGCCCGCTTGCATTGAAAGTAGCAATTAAAAAAGACGAGCTAAAGCTAGGCTTACCGTGCACGATGTAAAGATTTTGCATGACCATAAGGGGATCAGCATTCATGCGTTGTGCCATATTTAAAGCGATTACACAGTCTGCCGGATTTCCCCGATAATTTTTAGGTACAAGACTTGACTGTGCAAACATATTGGCAACACGCTGCATGAGCTTAAAGCCCTCTAAAGTACTGTAGCCCATCACAACATCAGTGGTAGCATTTTCTTTTTTCATTAATTCAGTCATTTTTTATTCCTCCTAAATTCTCTCAAAAGCTGTGCATTCTTTTAAATACTCAACAATTTTTGCTTTACTTTTCTTGGCTAAACCTTTAAATCCAGACTGTGCTAAAAACTCTCTTAAATGCCTAGTTGTTGTGCTCGTTAGATCCTCTTCTAGACAAAGCAATTCAACATAGCCTGTCTGAGGATTACAGCAACAAACCTCTGTGGTATATGAAACCAGCACTCTGTAGCCTCCATCAAAGAAGCGAATCCGTGCAGCGTTATAAAAGCTTTTTTGCTTGCCATAGATTGGCTCTAATGGCCGCTCATAAAAAGACATCTCTTTTCATCTCCTATTCTGTTTCAACTCGCAAAGTTTTATCTTTTTCGCTAACATACAGAGCCAGTGTTTGCAGTCCTCTACTGTTAAGCTTGGTAACGCTTTCGGCGTTATCAATAACGACCGGGACAGATACATCCCAATAGTCGGATAGACTGGCAATAATTTCCAATCCTGCGTTAATCCGAGCAGCATTATTGGCTGTAGAGAATGGTACGTAGACTCCATCTCCACAAGGCACAAGGACCTCGCAAACATCCTTCACACCGCCGTTAACCTGCTCTTCCGTTAAGACGAACCGAACACTCTTGAAATTGCCATTAATAAGGTCATTTAATTGACTGGCTTTTTCACGGGTGAATACTTCCGCCTCGTAAAGTAGCCCTTCTAATTCTTCATATTTAGCAGACAAGTCTTTTTGCTCAGCCTTCAACTGGCTAATTCGTGCGTCTTGAACGGCAATCAACTCATGTTGTGACATAAGCGCCATAAGATCATCCTGCTTATTTTGAATTTTCTTCAACGCCTCTTCTTCTGAGGAAACATCCGCCATAAACTTATTTGAACTAAGCTCAATGGACCTGGCCTTTTCTTCAAGATGCTCAATCGCTTCTCTTGACTTATTCGCTTGAACCTCTAATTCCACTTCATAAGCCTTGCGGAGATTTTCAAGCTGTTTTTCAAGGCCCTCCATTCTTTCATCAGCCTGAAGCGTTTCTTGCTCCATCTCTATAATTTCAGCTTTTTTACCCTCTATGGTCTTTAAATTACAAGCTTGGCCTTTTTTGTTGATGGTTTCTAACCGTTCACTCTTATCTTGATTAAAAGCTTCCTCAGCAACTTTAAGCTTATCTGGCGGCATTTCCTGTCCACAGCAAGGACAGATATTGTTGCGCACGAATTTCTCATTTTTAACGGCTTGAAATTGAGCGATAAGTTCTTTGCGAGCCTGACTAAGCTCTTCAATTTCTCCTTTTAGAGCCGTTAATTTATTGGCAAGCTCCTTCTGTAGATAGCTTTCTCTAAGATTTTGGGATTGAAGTTCCCCCTCCTGCTCCTTTAAATCAGCTTTTAGTTGAGCCTCTTTACCGGTAAGGGCTAGGCGTTCCTTTGAAATTGCTTCGGTTATCCGCCTTATTTCGTCATCTGCGGTAACGTTTGCTTTTTTACCAGCAATAGTAGACCTAAGCTTTTCGGCCTCAACTTCAAGAGCCTGAAACCGCTCCTTTTCGTCACCGGCTAAAGTAACACTAGGTCTGGCTAGGCTTGCTTCGTCAATGCGAGCCGGAATGGCTTCAATATGCTTAGCTAAGTCTCTTTTTTGCGCCTTTAAAGTCTTTACCACTTCTTCAACGGTTAAAGCTCCCTTTGAAAGCCGTTCACGCAGACTAGCCGTTTTATCACCTAGACGGAAAAATACTTCATCATCCGTTAGTCCGCCGCTCATGCCGATTAAAATGGCACGGCGTTTTTCCCAAGGCAAATCTTCCGCAAAAAAGAGCGGATCCGTGAGAATTTGTAGGCGCTCAGGCGAGCCGAAGCTTTCTTCAATTAGGTTATCAAAGTCTTTTTTCTTAGAGGGAACACCATTGATGTAGTAATCTGTCGTATGACCGGAAAACTCTTTATTTGCCTTTCCCCGGGACTTGACGTATTTTTCGCAAAAGACCTTCCGAAGTTCTAATCCGCTTGAAAATAAAGCAGCTACCTCATGGTCAAGGCCATGTGCAACTCCATCCTTACCAATTGTTTTAGGAGAAAATCCCTTTTCTCCGGTAGATGATTTATCGTACAAAAGCCAAGAAATAGCATTTGCGATAGTCGTTTTTCCAGTAGCATTATCCCCATATATAGCGGTATGTTCGCCAAGTTCTATGGATAGATTCTTAATACCTTGAAAGTTTTTTAAATTTAGTTTTTGTAACTTTAAATTTTTCATTGCGACTTCTCCTTATATAAAAAAAGAGATATGCAGGAAAGAATCATCTTTCTTACATATCTCTAATATTTAGCTTTTTTGCTTCTTATTCGCCTAAAGCGAGAGCAATCTGTTCTTCTGAGAAACCCACTCTAATCATATTAGAGCGAATGGCTTCTCGGCTCTGTGCTCTACCTTCAGCTCTACCTTCAGCTCTACCTTCAGCTCTACCTTCATCCATTGCCTTTTTCCTTGAATAAGCATCTTGGGCTGCTCGATCTCGCTCAAGGATTTCCTTGTCGCTTAACCAGCGAGACATGCTATCATCTATTGTTGCTTTGTACATAGTCTCCACAACCTCCTTTGCCAAGTTACTGTTTTCCATTAAAGATTCCAAAACATCCCAAGAATTAGCCCTAAATAGTTTACCCCAAAGCAGCCGGTTATATAGCCGATCTACTCCAGTTGCCAAGTCTATCTGTCTTAAATCAAGAATAGACAACCGAAACTTATCGCTATACTCTTCGCCAATATCATCTTCTATCAACCTGTAGTTATAGAAAAACTTAGGCACCGGGCTATCAAACGGATAATCAAGGATGCTTACCTGTCTAATTGGCTTAACTTCTTCATACGCTTTCCCTGGACTATAGCCGCTTAATATACGAGCTGCATAGTACAATGCCCTATCACGCCAGCGTTCAAATTTACGAACCTGCACCTCAACATTAACAACTTCTTTTGCATCTACTTCGGCTTTAACATCAAGAATGATTTCTTTCCCGGTCATTTTCTCTTGAAAATTAATCGGGTTTAAAACCCGTACGCCGGTGATAGCTTCTTCCGGCTTAGACAGCATTGCTGTCACTAACCCCCTTAGGGCTACCTCACTCTCTTGCATGACGATATGAAACAACAAGTCATTCGTCAGCCGATAAAATTTTCTTTCAGCCATACTTTCTCCTTTCATTATACCAGCAAATTTCCAATAAAAAAAGAGATATGCAGGAAAGCGCTTGCTCTCTTACATATCTCTAATTTCTCTTGAAAAAGGACGCAAAAATCCTAGGCTCTCACATCCCCGTTCGTTAAATTCTTACGATTACTCGCAAGACATCAACCAGTATATATACTGGCCTTTCATCAGCATTCCGGCCTATGCTGCCCACTTGGGTAAAACCACCATGCGCTTCCGGAATCGCAACGGCTTCAAAATTACTTCAATATAACATTATTGTACAACGTTAGAACTTTATAGTCAATATACTTCCTTAAAAATGCCTTCCAGAGTGGAAGGCATTATTCTAGTTTTCTTTTATTATAGCACACTCAAGCAATCATTTGCGAGGACTTGCTCTTCTTCAACTCCTTTTCAATCTCTGTTAATAATCTTGAAGCAGCCCCTCTTATCCTCGACATGGAGTTCTTCAAAATGCCCATCTTATCTTTATCAGCAGAGGCCCAGCCCGCAATATATGCCAAACTCACTTCTTCGCATGGAAGGCCGAAATGAGTAGACAGAACATAGGCCACGGATTCAGCCTCTACTTCCTTGATATGTCTGTCCACTTCCTTAGCCTCTTCATTATTGTGCAAACTGGCGTGAGCCATTTCATGAAAAAGCGTAGCTAATGTATCTGCCTGACTCATTCCTTGCTTTAACACAATTTCTTGCTTGTTTCGTGAAAAGTAACCATGAGAACCATCGTTGACTTCCTCAAAGCGGACCGTAACCGGAGAAGCCTGTTTAAGGGCCGAAAAGAGTTTCTGGTAGCCTTCAACACCGCAGTCCAAAAAATCTTGTGAACTAAGTGCCGGCAACTCCTCTCCTTCAGTTTGGGAAATATCAAAAACTGAAACGATCCGATAGCCTATCAACCGCTCCTCTAAAATTGGCTGACCATCTTTATCCAACACTGGCCGACCCAATTCATCTTTTTTACTTCATCAGTCTGTCTAATGATGGGGGCAAGAATTTTTATGGCCTTTTCCCCTTTCTTAACGTGCCGATTAAATTTCTTTTTCCAAGCCTGAAAACCGGCTACATAGCCAGCATCCGGTCGCTGAGAAGCAATGAGAATCGTATTGTAGAACGAGTACCGATGGAACTTGCTCAAAGTTGTGAGCCAGCGAATATATTTTTCCGACTCAAAGAGTTCCTCTAGATCTCCCTCTAATTGCTCCATTAATTCTTTTACTTTATCCATAATTATTCTCCTTTCACTCTTAAAAATAGCTAGGATAATCCGTGCGTAAACTCTTGGCTTCTCCCTTATGATTAACGATAAAGTGATCCTGCACGCTAATACCTAATATTTTTCCACCTTCAGATAACCTCTTGGTTAGCATTAAGTCCTCTTTGCTAGGCGTCAAATCACCGGTTAGGTGATTATGAAAAAGAATTATATTTTGACAATTTGCCAAAATAGCTCTTTGAAAAACCGGGATTGGCTCCACAAGAGAATTACTAATACCGCCAGTAAAAACAATGCTGTAACCCATAAGCTTGAGCTTGGTATCCAAAAGTAAGATGCCGAACTGCTCAACGACAAGCCTTTCCGATCGCATGAGCTTTGTTATGCAAATTGCAGCATTAGCGACGCTGTCCAACTTATCAGCTATTTTTGTAAGCTCATCGTCATATATAGATGAGCGCTCCATAACAACTTCTTGCTTATAGATGGTCTCTTCATGATATTCATTTTCGTCAACTATACTTTCGCTGTTGAAACCTAACTTCATTTCTTTTTCTCTCTTGAATTTACAATCTAAGTGCAACAAAAAATGATTCACCGTTTTCTGGTAAAATTATGTCGACGAAAACCAATCTACCAGGAGGAACGATGAATCATTATTCTCATTTTACACTAAAATAGCGTGAGTTGCTAAAGCATTATATGGATATTGGCTTAAATCAATCTGAAATAGCCATAAAGTTAGGACGCAACAAATCGTCAATTTGCCGTGAGTTAAAGAGAAACTCTTTACAAGGAAGTTATTTACCTTGTGATGCACAGGCACTTTATACCACTAGAAGAAAATCATGTCGTCCTCGAAAGAAGTTAGACGATACGGTCCTTTTCCAAAAGGTCAAGTCGCTATTCTTAGAGCATCGGTGGTCTCCGGAACAGATCGCTGCCCGTTTAAAATACGAAGAGAGTGTTTACAGCATTAGCTTCACCACGATTTATCGAGCCATTTATTCCGACCTTTTTGACGAGCCGAATCTCTCTAGGGGCAATAGAGGATGTATTAGAAAATTAAGGCATCGCGGAAAAACAAGGCATACCAAACCCTATGAAGAAAGACGCGGTAAAATCCCAATCACCAATCTCATATCCGAACGACCGGATGCAGCTGAAAAAAGACAGCGTTTAGGTGACTGGGAAGCGGATACGGTGGCAGGTAAAACCGGCAGGGCATGCTTACTTACATTGACTGACCGGAAAAGCCGCTACCTACTTTGTCGAAAAATCCCAAAGAAGAATGCCCAATGTGTCAAGCAAGCTATGATTGAACTGTTGAAGGATGAACCCCTTCAAAGCATCACTCCCGATAGAGGGAAAGAATTTTCAAAGCATCCTGAGATATCACAGCAACTGTCTCTTGTTGCATTCTATTTTCCGTTGCCTCATCATCCATGGCAAAGAGGTACCAACAAAAATACAAATGGTCTACTTAAGAGAATACTTTCCAAAAACGAAAGATATTGACCAATCAGATAACTATGTGAAAGCCAAAATAGAAGAGATCAATCGTCGCCCACGTAAATGTTTAAACTGGAAAACGCCCTATGAGGTTTACCATTCAGTAGAGTTGCACTTGATTTGACAATTCAAGCTAAATAATTAACAATAAATATCCCTAAAACTGTAATAACACCAAATAAAATCCATGCTATAATGAGTATAGCATTAAAAAGTTGGATGTTGCTAATGAAAAAACTACACAAAAATGCAATAATTAGAGGTATACACATAATCAAAATCATTTTTTTTACTTTTAATATATATCCTTTTTTTATCAAATCATCTTTTTGTTTTTGTTCCATTGTATTAAATCCTGCTATAATATTTCCATTAGTTTTTTCTACTCCATAAATAGAAAGTAGGCACAAAATTATTGGTATTAATAAAATAATTTTCGCAATAGTAGTTTTCGGATCCATTAAATTCATAATAATATTACTCCTTTTCAAAATCTAAAATTTTATTTTCTTTCAAAATTGTAAAAATTAACATATATTCGTCACGCTCTTCGGATTTTAAGCTATCAAATAATTCTTTTACAGTATTGTTTTTTTTGATATTTTTAAATATATTTTTATTTATATTTAAAATAGGTTTTTTATCAATCATTATCTTAATAAATTCTAATTTAATTTTATCAAATTCAATATCTTCATTAAAACTATATTGTTTTCTAATAGGAATATTATTTGTATCTATCCTGTTAATAATTAATGGAACATCCTTATTAATATACTCAATCACAACAGAATACATTTTAATGGCTTTATTTTCTCTAAAAATTCTTTCAAACTCGTTTCTTACTTTAAAATTATTTTCAGAATTTGAAAGGTATGATATTAAATCAACAGAGTAATCTATTTGCATCTCAACAGGGATTGCAGTAATAACTCTGATATTTAGTATTCCATTTTTTACATACTGCTTAAATACATCAATAATATACGGTTCTTCATCATTTCCAATACACTCTAAAACCATATATGCATATCCATCATCAGTTAAATATTTTTCATATCCACTTATTATTTTCTTTACAATTTTAAACCCATCTTCTCCTCCATCTCCACATATAGGCACATTTATATTTGTGGGCGCTGGTACATAAGGAGGATTTGATAAAATACAATCAAACTTTGTATCTTTTATTTTATCGTATAAATCAGATAATATAGCCGAAGTATTTTCATCCATTCCGTTCAAAGCGGCATTTATCTTTATAGAATTATAAGCATTTTCATTGATCTCAATTGAGGTTAATAAACAATTATTACTTTTTAAAGCATTGAACCCTTGAATCCCTGAACCAGCACACAAATCTAAAATATTTTTAAATTTTTTATCAGATATCATATTCATCATACTAAAAGAATCTTGACCTATATATATATCAACAAATTTGCTTGCCTCATTATTATATTCATTTGGTGTGCTGACTAAAATAAACATATCATTTATAGGAACTATGCTATATCCATTTGAATATAGAAAATCATCCTTTAATTTTGCAAAATTAATTGAAATCAAGAATTCCTGTGATTCTTTCCCTAATATCTCTTCTATTATTTTATTTTCTATTTTATCACCCTTGAAAAGAAACTTGAATAAAACTATATCCTTTTTATTCCATCTATCTAATACACTTTCATCATTTAAAACCTTTTCATCTATCCAAATATCATTACCTACCATATTTCTCAAAAATGAATTAAAAATAAATTTATAATTTGATTTCTTAAGCATTGTAGAGAAATTTATTGCACTGTCTATTTTAAAGCTTGAATTTAATTTATTTATATTATACGCTTTCATAAAAACTCCTTATTTTTCTAATAAATATATAAATATATCTTCGCCATCAAAAGTTTCTCCTTTCAAAACAGCCTCCTTTACAAATCCACTTTTGTATAATAATAACTCATGTTCTTTATTTTTTAATAGCTTAACTTTTAAAATTTTATATCCATTCTTTTTCATTTCATTATACAGTAACTGAATCAGCTGTGTAAAATAAGCCTTTTCACATATGACTAAATTAATGTATATCGTTGTATTACTTTCAATAAAATTAAAACTTATAACTCCATCAATCTCTTTAGAACCTTCTTTACTGAATTTATAATATATATTTCCTCCACTAACATGAGATAATCTCAAATTAGGTAGATTATAAAAATTATGTAAATCATAATAAGACTTTATATTATACTGAGGATTAATGTAATATAAAATATCATCATTTTTATGTTCATATGTCTTAAATATAAAGTTTGTTATTCCATTAAAATCTTTTTCAGAAATCATCTGAAAAATTTCTTCTGTGTTTTGGAATACCATTAAATCTTCCCCTTTCAATTCTAACATCCCTATATTATGAAAAAACCATAATATATTTTCTAAATCTTCTTTAATTCTAATTTCATCTTCTTCTTTATACTTTTCTTTTTGTAAAGAAAATAAAGTTTCTATGCTATGTCCATTACACTCATTGTAAATTTCAACGACTTGTTCATCCAAAAATATTCTTTTATTTAATAATCCAGGTATACATAAAAAAGTTCCATCTTCTCCTTTTCTATTTAATCCTGAATAAGAGTAATTTTTTCTTATTATCATAAATACGGCTCCTCCTACATATCTTGATTATATAAATCAATATCATTACCTGTATAAGGAATATACTTTTGATTTTCAATATCTTCAACAGTATTTATTTTTTTCACAATATCATGAAAATATCCTTTTTTCCAAATGTTATTCAAACCTTCTTCCCATAAAGATATTAAATTTTTTTTAAAAACGTTGCCATATACATATGGCAAATAACAAGTTAGTAAAACATCGCCGTTTGATTTTATTTCGTACGAAGGATTAAACGCCTCTGTATTATTTCTAAATAAATAAATATGTTCAACTGGATCTCCATAATCAAATACGAACCCTTTTAACTCTTTACTTTTATTTTTTAGTAACCAAAATAATTCTTGGTTTTCTTCTGATGATAATTTTAACATTTCAGAGTTGTCTCTCCCTCTTCCAATTGCTATAAAAGGCATATATCTAAGCTCATTAATTCCTAATCCGTACAAAAATTCTCCCACTAAAGGCATCTCTTTATAATTAATTTTTGTTGGAATAAAAGTAACTGATGGTATCTTATCTAGACTCAATATATTATAAATTGCATTAGTCGCATTTTTATGAGCAACTGGACTTTCTCTAAACTTGTTCATTGTTTCTGGATAATATGAATCTAAGCTAACTTGAATGCTATTAATTCCACTATTATATAATCTTGTTAAGGATCTAATATCCGATTTATATCCATTAGTTACCATGTTTACAAGAATTCCTCTCTCACTTAGCATATTTGCAATTTTTAAACATAAATCGAATCTTACTGTCGGTTCTCCTCCACATATACAGACAGATTGTGGATTTACTTCAATAACTTGTTTCGTTACTTCTATCATCTCTTCATCATTTAAATCTTGCGAAAATTTTGAATGACTGCAGTTATAGCAATGTTTACAGTGTAAATTACATTTTTGAGTAACATCAAACATTATACTTTCTGGTCCATTTATCTTAGAGTATGCATTTTGTATATCATTAACTTTTGTGTTAATATTTATAATATTATTATTTTTCATTTTTATCACTCCAGTCATTTAAATAAATCACTTTGTCTGCTATTTTTAGTACTTCTTTACTGTGTGAATTTACTATAACAGTAATTCCATACATTCTAGCATATTTTTTTATAGTAGATAAAACTTTTAATTCTGTCTTTTTATCAAGAAAAGATGTAGGTTCATCAAAATAAATAACTTTACTATTTCTAAGTAATGCTCTTGCAATATTTATTCTCTGAGCTTCCCCTGAAGAAATTTTTTCTTTTCTATCATAAATATAAGTATCTAACCCATATTCTAATTTATGAAGTAGTTCTGAAAGATTTAATTTTTCTAAAATATCTATTAATTTTTCATCCTCAACTGACTTGTCAAGGACTATATTTTTTCTTAAGGAATCATTAAGTATAATGGGTTTTTGCTGGACAAATGTGAAGTTATCCATATAACTATTATAATTTATTTTATTTATATCAATATCATCAATTGTAATTTTACCAACAGTAGCTCTAATTTCCTTCATAAGCATCTTCATTAGAGTAGTCTTCCCCGATCCACTTTTGCCTGATACTACAACAAAGCTCCCTTTTTCTATATTTTCACTAAAACCTTTAAATATTGCTTTATCTTCATACGAAAAACTTATATCACATATTTCTATTTTATTATTAAAACTAAATGATATATCTAAAGAATCATCTATTTTGGGTAATTCATAATATTCTATAAATCTTTTAAAACATACCTTATTACTTTGGTAAGACATTAAACTATTAATTAATATCGAAAATGGTTCCATCATATATCCTAACAATGCTTGATAACCTACAAAAACTCCGATTGTTATTTTATTATTAATTATTAAATTTACCCCTACAATAAATAATCCTAAAGACCAAAATTGTCTTATCAATGATGAAATTTCACTAAAAATTGACATATAAAAGAAATTTTTTATAGTTATTTTTTTAATTTTATGAAATTTTTTAAAAACTTCATTTACACTCTTATCCCTCATGTTCATTATTTGAGAAAAAGAAATCAATTCTATTTTTTCCATTACATAATTAACCAAGTTTTGATCAACTTCTTTTTGTTTCTCTGCAACCTCTAGAATTGGCTTCTTAGCAATTTTAATATTAATTATTTCTAATGCTATTAATACTAATGAGTAAATGGTTAAAGCTCTAGACCACTTCCACATTATAAACAATATAAATGCCACGTAAAAAAAATTAAAAGGTATTACAATACTTAATGTATAAAAATACTCCGCTATCGTTGATCCATCAGAAAATAATCTATGATACAGACTAGTATCAGAAATTTTTTCTAATTTCCCCAATAATACATTTTGTATATTTTTAAAAAACATTCTTTTTACATTAAATTCTGAATTGATCTTCCAAACAGTTGTATAATATAATCCGAAAATTTCAATCAGAACCACCGGCTTAGCCGGTGGTTTGTTATGCCCCTATAAGGGGCTATTACTGGCAGCACTCACGTGCTCTGAATTTCTTTCTCTTGCAACAAATCCCCAGTTGGCGCTAAAGCGCCTATTTTCATACTTTATTTGACCTACTTCTCTTGCATAGGTCTCTTAACGTTTTTCCTATGTTTTCTTTCAATCTCCCGTAGATAACCTGTCACCTATACTTTCGCGCAAACACGATATGATACTTACAATTCCAACTTGTATGTGCTAAGCTTCTCTTGTCCATATGGATACCTCCTTGATATTTTATTGCCGATAACACAATAATTTTATCATAGGAGGTTCTTTTTTTACTTGAAGCTAAAGCTTTTTATTCCTACCACCAGCATAGCTGGTGGTTTATTCATGCTAAAGCGAACAA
>NZ_FNAF01000019.1 GCF_900101835.1 Peptococcus niger | reverse complement strand
AAAAGCTTTAGCTTCAAGTAAAAAAAGAACCTCCTATGATAAAATTATTGTGTTATCGGCAATAAAATATCAAGGAGGTATCCATATGGATAAGAGAAGCTTAGCACATACAAGTTGGAATTGTAAGTATCATATCGTGTTTGCGCCAAAATATAAGCGACAGGTTATCTATGGGAGATTGAAAAAAGCATAGGAAAAGCGTTAAGAGACCTATGCAAGAGAAGCAGGTCAAATAAAGTATGAAAATAGGCGCTTTAGCGCCAACTGGGGGATTTGTTGCAAGAGAAAGAAATTCAGAGCACGTGAGTGCTGCCAGTAACAGCCCCTTATAGGGGCATAACAAACCACCGGCTAAGCCGGTGGTTCTGATTTTTAGAGAGGGAAGGGAGCTGCTTGGTAAAGGCGGTTAAGTTTTGTTTAAGGACTTGTCCCGGTCACTTGCAGATGCGCTTGCCCTGTCCCTTTCCAACCTGCTAGAGGGGCCTATGATGACGGCAGTATTCTTTTGCCGGTTGATAAAGGTCTTGCCTTGTTTTTCTTGTACCGTCTCTCCGACCTTCTAACTGGCGGCTGGGCCTTGAAAAAGGCTTCTTAATCGTTGGGCTCAAGGTCGGAGGGGCTTGAGCTTTATCAAGCCAGGTCCTGCTTGACAAGGTCGGCCTGTCTGTGTCAGACTGGGTTATTGAGAATGGCCTGGAAGGACATACTTATGCGTTTATAAGGGCCTGAGGGCAGGTATAATAAAGGTGGATGTTTTTACCTTTGTTGGTGGATGCTGATGGTTTAAGGAGGATTTTGTGAGTCAATTCATGCCAAATATAATGGACTTGCTTTACTTGGTGCCGGCGATTTTACTGGCGCTGACGGTTCATGAATATGCCCACGCTTATATTTCTTATCGCCTGGGGGACCCGACACCGGCGACAGATGGGCGCTTGTCGCTCAACCCCCTGCATCATTTGGACCCGATGGGCACCCTGATGCTTTTGCTTTTCCGCTTTGGCTGGGCCAAACCCGTCATTGTCAATCCGGGCTATTATAAAAATCCCAAGCAGGGAATGGCCTTGGTGGCGGCGGCCGGTCCGGTGGCCAATTTTATTTTGGCCTTTATCAGTATGCTGGTGTTGACCGTTTTACAAAAGCTGGGCATCAGTGAATCGCCGGTGACGGCGGCAGTGGTGCGGTTCTTTTTGATGCTTTTGTTCATCAATGTGGGGCTGGGGATTTTTAATTTGATTCCTGTACCGCCACTGGACGGTTCAAAGATTGTTGGGGCGCTTTTGCCAAACCGGACCTATATGAAGTTTATGGAGCTGTCGCGTTACGGGTTTCTTCTTGTCATCGCACTGATTTTTTCAGGGGCCTTTAACGGGCCCTTGGTTTGGGCGCGCAGCGCTGTGGTCAATGGGCTCCAGTGGATGGCCGATACGGTGACATTTTTCTTATAAGGGGGCGGGTAGATGTCTACAGACAATGAACTGCAGCCCTATGGGGCAATGGCGCCAACGGTGGCCTTTCACACCCTGGGCTGTAAGGTCAACCAGCACGACAGCGATATGATGGCGGCGCTTTTTGCTGCGGCCGGCTATGAAGTGGTGCCCTTTCATGATATTGCGGATGTGTATGTGATCAATACATGCACCGTGACCCACCTATCCGACCGAAAGTCCCGCCAAATGATTCGCCGGGCCGTGTCGCAAAATCCGGCAGCCATCGTTGCCGTATGTGGCTGTTATGTCCAAACGGCTGCCGATGAAGTGGCGCGCATTGAAGGGGTGGATGTGCTTATCGGCACCAATGAGCGGAGCCGGATTGTGGAAGCGGTAGAGGCTTATCGCCAGGCCGGTGAGCGGCAGATTTTGATGCCGTCAGAGGAAGACCTGTATACCTTTGAACCGGTCACCCATGCCCAGGTGTCGGATCGGAGCCGTGCTTATGTAAAAATCCAGGAAGGCTGTAACCAGTTTTGCAGTTATTGCATTATCCCTTATGCCCGCGGGCCCTTGCGGTCGCGGCGGGTGGCGGACACGGTTTCACAGGTGCAGGACCTGGTCCGCGCCGGTTATAGGGAAGTGGTCTTGACCGGGATTCACATTGGCGTCTTCGGCCAGGGCTTGCAGGATGAGCCGGGGGATTTGACGGCCTTGTGCCGGGCTATTTTAGCGGAAACGGATTTGCCGCGCTTGCGGCTGGGGTCTATTGAATGCACGGAAATCACGCCCGACCTGATCCGGTTGATGGCAGAAGAACCGCGCATGGCGCGACACCTGCACATTCCGCTGCAAGCCGGTGCGGACAAGACCCTGTCGGCGATGAACAGGCCCTACAATACGGAAGCCTTCCGACAAATCATGCGGGAGGTGCGGGCGGCCATTCCAGGTATTGCCGTGACGACCGACCTGATGGTCGGCTTTCCCGGTGAAACAGATGACGACTTTCGCGCGAGCCTGATTTTTGCCAACGATATGGCTTTCAGCGACATGCATATTTTTAAATATTCCATGCGCGGAGGCACGCCGGCAGCGGCTATGCCGGACCAAGTCCCGGCGGAGGTCAAAGACCGCCGGGCCAAGCAGATGGCGGTGGTTGCGCGCAAAAATAAAGAAGCCTATGCCCGGGCGCAAATCGGCAAAACCTTGTCGGTGATCATTGAAGACCATCATACGGATGGCGGCGTTACCGGACACAGCTCCAATTATTTGAAGGTCTATATTCCCCAGGATGCCCCGCCGGCGAAAACCGTGGCTGCAATTGAGATCATCGACTATAAAGATTATCTTTTGCAGGGACAGGTGACCTCAGCTGATAAGGCCGACGGTTAACGGATATGGGGTCAGTAAGCGACACTTTGTTTAGGAGGGATACTTATGGCAGATTGTATTTTCTGCAAACTGGCCAATCATGAGATTGAGCCGGATGTGGTCTATGAAAACGATTTGGTTTGCGCCTTTCGCGATGCGGCGCCGGTGGCGCCGGTGCACGTGCTCTGCGTGCCAAAGGCCCATGTAAGCGGTGTGAATGACTTGGACGTGGCCGATACGGCCTTGCTCAGCGCCTTGTTTGAAGCGGCACAAACCGTTGTACAGAAACTGGGCATTGCCGAAGAAGGCTACCGCTTGGTCATCAACAGCGGCGAACGTGGCGGTCAATCCGTGGGTCATTTGCATCTGCACGTCTTGGGCGGCAGAGACATGCAATGGCCGCCGGGCTGAAGATAAAATAATTGCGCTTTTCCCCGCTAGATCCCTTCGAAAGACTTGCACGACAGCATGAATTGTAGTATGATTATTGTTGTATTTAACAAGTCCTGAAGCCAACGATGTTGGTGCGGAGGGAGGGAAAAGATCATGTCATCTGAAATTAAGGTTCGTAAAGATGAATCTTTAGATAGCGCCCTGCGCCGTTTTAAGCGTTCCTGTCAGAAATCCGGCGTTTTATCCGAATGCCGCAAGCGCGAGCATTATGAAAAACCTAGTGTTAAGCGCAAAAAGAAATCTGAAGCGGCACGTAAACATAATCGCAGAAAATCTTATTAATTTTATGGTTACTAAAAGCCCGGTCAATGACCGGGCTTTATGTATTTCCATTCTCAGCAGTTCTCGTTTTTGGCGGAGTCGTCAGCGGCAGGATCCTGAGCTAGGTCCTTGCGAAAAACAGGCATGACGTGCTCGCATAGAATGCGCAATTCCAGTGGCGAGCGATTGAGCCCTATCATGCTGGGAAAACCGACGTCCATCTCTGCCGTCAATACGTCATCCGTCTCTTCATCAATCACAATCCACAAATAACCGCTATCTTTTTCCGCTTGGACGGAAAAATCAAAGCGCAGGCCGGTTTTAGTGCGGCTACGCTCCCTGAGCCTTAAATGTTGCCGTAAGGTTTCGGCATCCGCTTCTTGCAGAAAGCGCAGGAAAAGCGTTTCTTCATCTCTTGTCACAGTCATCATCCCTTTTAAATCATTGAAGCCATTATATCACAGCAGGGGGCCAAGCCGCCAATTGTATGGCTTCACCTGTTATGCTATACTTGACTATATTCATCAATCTAACTTCGTCCCGCAGGGGCAATTCTTTTTTTGTATGGAGGGTATCTATGCTGAAAGGTCACCGAGAAGTTCTGGTTTCACGCGAAACCATTGCCAAAACAGTTGCCGAAATCGGCGCTGCCATTAACCGCGATTACGACAAGAATACAGACCGCCCCCTAGTGGTCATTTCTTTATTGAAAGGCGCCATGGTCTTTACCGCCGACTTGATTCGCACCCTAAACATGCCCGTGCGCTTGGAAGTCCTGGTGGCCTCCAGCTATGGCGACGGAACCGTTTCCACGCGCCAGGTCAATGTTAAATACCAAAGCTTTGACAGCCTGGAAGGCTGCGATGTCCTCCTTGTCGATGACATTACCGACAGCGGCAACACCTTAAAGGCCGTCGGTGCCTATATCCAACAATATAACCCGGCTACCGTGCGGTATTGCAGCTTCTTAGACAAACCGTCCCGCCGTGAAGTGGACATTGAGATTGATTACATCGGCTTGGACATTCCGGATGAATTTGTCATCGGTTATGGCCTGGACTATGCCGGTCAATACCGCGAACTCCCTGATATTTGCGTCATTCGCGAAGGAGATGCCCAATGAAAAAAGACCAACAGCTTGTGCTCGTGATCGACTTTGGCGGTCAATACAACCAGCTCATCGCCCGCCGCGTTCGCGAGATTGGATTTTATTCAGAACTCATTCCCTACACCAAAGCCGCCGCAGAAATCACAGCCCGGAAGCCGGCAGCGGTTATTTTAACCGGCGGCCCCTCCTCCACCATGAGTGAGGATGCCCCGCGCCTCTCGGACGAGGTTTTTCGCGCCGGGATTCCTGTTTTAGGCATTTGCTACGGCGCCCAGCTCATGTGCCACACCTTTGGCGGCCAGCTGGAAAAACCCGCCAAACGCGAATACGGGAAAACCGAGATCAGCTATGGCGATAGCGCCTTGTTCACGGACTTGCCCAAAGAGGCTGTTTGCTGGATGAGCCATACCGATCAAATCGCCCAGTTGCCGGAAGGCTTTACCGCCACCGCAAAAACCGTCGATTGCCCGGTTGCCGCCTTTGAAGACCCAGCCCGCCACCTGTACGGGCTGCAATTTCATCCGGAAGTTGTCCATACCCAGGGCGGTACCCAAATTATTTCAAACTTCCTCTTAAAATGCGTTGGCCTGACCCCGGACTGGACCCCGGCCGGCTTTATCGACTACCAAGTTGACGCCATTCGTCAAACCGTTGGCGATCAAAAGGTCATCTGTGCCCTGTCCGGCGGCGTAGATTCCTCCGTGGCTGCCGTCCTTATTCATCGCGCTGTCGGTGACCAATTGACCTGTATTTTCTGCGATCACGGCCTTATGCGTAAAGATGAAGGCGATATGGTGGAAAGCGTCTTTAAAGAGCACTTCCATATGAATTTTATCCGGGTTAACGCTGAAGACCGTTTTCTTGGCAAGCTCCAAGGCGTTACCGATCCGGAACGCAAACGGAAAATCATCGGTGAAGAATTCATCCGCGTTTTTGAAGAAGAAGCCGCCAAAATCGGCCAGATCGATTATCTGGGCCAAGGTACCATCTATCCGGATATCATTGAAAGCGGCGGCGGCACCAACACCGCCGTCATCAAGAGCCACCACAACGTTGGCGGTCTGCCCGAAGACATGACCTTAAAAGTTTTGGAACCCCTGCGGGAACTCTTCAAAGACGAAGTCCGCCAGGTCGGTTTAGAACTCGGCATTGACCCTGCCCTCATTTGGCGCCACCCCTTCCCCGGGCCGGGACTCGGTATCCGCGTCCTTGGCGAAGTCACCAAAGAAAAATGTGACATCCTCCGTGAAGCTGACGCCATCTACCGTGAAGAACTGGACAAGGCCGGCCTTACCCGTGAAATCTGGCAAGCCTTCGCCACCCTGCCGGACGTGCGCACCGTCGGCGTCATGGGCGACGAACGCACCTACAGCCATATGATCGGCCTGCGCGCCATCACTTCCACCGACGCCATGACCGCCGAATACTACCCCATCCCCCACGAGCTCCTCGATAAAATCGCCCGCCGCATCGTCAACGAAGTCCAAAGCGTCAACCGCGTCGTTTTCGACATCACCGGCAAACCCCCGGCAACGATTGAGTGGGAATAAGCTCAAGAAAATAAAAAAGCTTAAGAGTGGTGGTTATAAGACTTTAAAAAGTTCAACTGGGACAAAATCGGGTAAAAACGTTTAAAAGAATAATGCTGGGAATGTTCCCAAGGCGGCATAGAAAAAGTAAAAGCTCTGGTCTTAGGGACTGGGGCTTTTTGTTTATAACTAATAAAAAGAGGTTTGGAATGGTTATTTTAAAGAAGATTTCATTTTCAAATGAGGAAGTTGTTTATGAATATTATCCTGAAGGGAAAACTGAATTTCCGGGGATAATTGCCGCAGATTTAAAAGAAAGAAAGGTTTTTCTTAAAGAAAGCTCACAAAAGGATTTCTATCAAGAGATACTGGGAGTAGAACTTAATGATATGAGAGATAGTATAAATAAGATGCGAGTTGAAAATGGAGAGGAACCATATACTGAGGAAGAATTTCCCGCTTGTGATCCTGATAAAGATTATGGTGGTTATGTCTATGCAGAAAAAGCTCTCTCCAAACTTGCGGAATTCTTTGAAGCTAATGATTTCAGAGATGAAGGTATGGTTGCTTGGTATTAGTAAAAATTATGTTACTTAATTTTGATGAATTTATAATGAAAAAAGCGATTTAGTTTTTGGGGTCAGTTTATTGTTTGCTGGGAAAGATGTTGTTGACAGTGATGAGTATATCCAAAATTAAATATAAAATTCGAGATTTATATTCATCATATTATAAAATAAACTATAAAAATCGGTCGGTATATTTTGATAAAGAGCAAGAGAAAAAGATAAATACAAATGTAATGTGATAAGACATATGTTACAGAAACAGATAAAAAAGAGATATACTCTGATACAATAAGTTTCAACCAAAAACAAAGTATCAAAAGGAGTATCTCTCATGGCAAGTATAAACGAAGAAATGCGTTTTCGCCAGCGTCTATGTGAATATGCAATCAAATATGGCGTCACAAAGGCAGCAAGAAAGTATCATACGAACCGCCAGTTAAAAAAGTACGACGGGACCGTTAGAAGCCTTGCCCTGAAGTCCCGGAAGCCTCATTGCAGCCCTAACGCCCATACAGAAGATGAACTCGCCCTCATAAAACGCATGCTGAAACGTAACGGAATCTATGGTTTGACAGAAGTCTATGTAAGATGTCTAAGCAAAGGCTACACCAGAAGCTTCGGCAGCATGTGTCGGCAGATACGCAAGAAAGGTTACAAGAAGCCGACAATACACAGGAAGAGCTATACAAACTACAAAAGAATGGACGGAGAATACCCGGGGCATAAAGTACAAGTAGATATCAAGTATGTGCCGAATGAATGCATCAAGTTTCCATGCTATGGGCAGCAATACTACCAGATTACAGCCATTGACGAATACAGCCGTAGACGCATCCTAAAAATCGTAAAAGAGAAGAGCAGCTATGAGACAGGAAAATTCCTGCAAAGCCTGGAAAAGAAAATGGGATTTCAAGTCAGCATCATCCAGGTAGACAATGGAGCAGAGTTCGTCAATGATGAAGAACGTACCGACAAACTTGGCCTATTTCAGAAAATAGCGGAGAGCCTGGGGATGCAGATCAGAAGAACGCGGCCCTACTCCCCATGGCAGAACGGCAAAGTAGAACGTTCCCACCGCGAAGACGGAAAGATTCTTTATAAAAGAAAAGTATTCACCAGCGAAGCGGAACTGAAAAAGCAAGTACAGAAACATGAAGACCGCTATAACCGAACAGCAAAGACAAGTCTAGACTTCAAAAATCCTAATTAGGTAGTAGAAGAGTATTTCTCAAAGTGTAACATATGTCTTGACAGTTAAGAATAATGCGACAATAAGTTGTCGGTTTGAATTCTAGTAGTGTCGCGAATGTGATATAATATTAATATTAGAGGAGGACTGCAATGAGCCGATATATTGAATCAGAAACAATTGAATTAAAAGAAAAATACACAGATGCGATTACAAAGGAAATAGTATCTTTCCTTAATGGTGCAGGAGGAACGATTCTTATTGGCGTAAAAGATAATGGTATTGTAGTTGGTGTGGACAAAATTGATGAAGTTCTTAGAAAAATATCTGATATTATAACAAGTCAAATAGAGCCAAACCCACAAGATGAAATCAGTTCAGAACTCAAATTTGATGAAGGAAAAACTCTTATAGTGATTCATATAAATAAAGGTCGCCATCATATTTATTGTCAAAAGAAATATGGATTTTCTTCCACTGGATGCACAATACGAATCGGGACAACTTGTAAAGAGATGACACTGGAACAGATAAAAATTAGATATGAGAGAAAATTTATAGATAATGAATACATGCTTAAGAAAAAATCAAATTTATCGGATTTATCGTTTAGGGAGCTTAAGATATATTATTCTGAAAAAAATTACCATTTAGACGATAAGTCCTTTGAAACAAATTTGAATTTAAGGAATGAAGCTGGAGAATATAATTTACTGGCAGAACTATTATCTGATAAAAATAATATTCCCTTTATTTTTGTGAAATTTCAAGGAGAAAATAAAGCTTCCATATCTGAAAGAAGTGATTATGGTTATGGATGTATTTTAACAACTTATGGAAAAATAAAAAACAGATTGCAGGCTGAAAATATATGTATTTCTGATACGACAGTTAGACCAAGAAAAGACACCTATTTATTTGATTTTGATTGTGTTAATGAAGCAATTTTAAATGCTTTAGTTCATAACGATTGGACAATCACAGAGCCACAGATTTCAATGTTTCATGACAGGCTTGAGATATTTTCACATGGTGGACTTCCTAATGGAATGACAAAAGAGCAATTTTTTGATGGAATAAGTAAGCCGAGAAACGTAACATTGATGAGGATATTTCTAAATATGGGGCTAACTGAACACACCGGACATGGGATTCCTACGATTGTAGAAAAATATGGGAAAGATGTTTTTGAAATTGAAAGTAACTATATTAGATGCACTATTCCTTTTGAGAAAGAAGTGGTTGACCAAATAGACAATAAAAATGTCGGTTTGAATGTCGGTTTGAATGTCGGTTTGAATAAAACTGAGAAGAAAGTGATTGAACTTCTTATTAAAAGTCCAAGCTTGACATCAATTGAACTTGCAGAAAAAATAGGTGTAACAAAGAGGACTATCGAAAGGACATTTAAATCCTTACAAGAAAAGAACATGATAGAAAGAATTGGATCAAAGCGTGATGGAAATTGGATTGTTGCGAGAAGAAAATGCCACTTTTAATTTCAGGTATATTAATTCAGATTTACTTTAATATGTTTAAATTTAAACCTGAAATAAGTTTTCAAATATATAATTACTAATAACAGTAATATAATTAATCAAAATAGCTTTACAGTCCAGTTTTTAAAAGCTAAATAGATTTTATAAGGAGTAAAAGTAATGGATTATAAAAAAGAAAAAGATATAATTTTAGCAATTTGCTATGACTTCGACAAGACACTTACGCCAGATGATATGCAAGCTCAAGGATTTATACAGTCCTTAGAACAGAACGTGGACGAATTTTGGAACGAATCTAATAAATTAGCAGAAGACAATGATATGGATCAAAATTTGGCATGGATGTACAAGATGACCAAAGATTCCAGAGGTAAACATATTTTCAACAAGAAAACTCTTTCAGAATATGGAGCAAATGTTGAATTATTTCCAGGAGTCGAAGAATGGTTTGACAGAATAAATAACTATGGAAAAGAAAAAGGCATTCAAGTTGAACATTATATAATTTCATCAGGCTTAAAAGAAATGATTGAAGGAACTAAAATAGCAAGCTACTTTAAAAAGATATACGCAAGTTCATTTTATTACGATGCCGATGGTGTCGCTGTCTGGCCAGCACAATGCATAAACTATACGAGTAAGACCCAATTTCTCTTCAGAATAAAAAAAGGTGCTCTTGATTTTAACGATACAAAGGTAAATGATTATTTTAAAGAAGATGAATACCGAGTTCCCTTCAGAAATATGGTCTATATAGGCGACAGTGATACAGATATACCATGTATGAAACTTGTATCTACAAATGGTGGCTACTCCATTGGCGTCCACGGAAAAGATTCAAAAAATAAAGTTTTTAAGATGATAGAAGAAAACAGAATAAAATATTTTACAGAAGCCGATTACACTGAAGGATCAGAATTAGAAATATTAGTAAAAAATATTATAGATAGAACAGCTGCTAACGAAATTTTGGAGAGAAAAAATGCAGAATGCCTAAGAGAAATGAAGCGCGAAAGAACAAACAAGGATGAGGATTATATCAAAAAGGAAGATTTAATAGACCAATTAAGCGAAAGCCCATCATTTTCTAAAACCCATGAAATAATTAAAAAAATGAGTCCTATAGACTCTTGGGGGAGTAAACAAATTAAAAGAATATTAAAAATTGCTTTAGCTAATAATCAAGTTAGATATATTCTTAAGGATCACGATGTGAAAAATTTTTATGAAGATATTTGTAAAAAATCAACAAGTCGTTTTTCTCAAGAAATAAAAGATATTATTGGATAGAATAATATTATTTGGATATTCAAAAAACAGAAAAATTAATATATCAGATAATTAGATTATTTAATCCAAGAAAAAATATAATATGACTTTTTTAAGACACCTTTTTAAAATATAGGTGTCTATTTTAATGAATTTTACCTTGTTAGGGAGAACCCTAATACCCCAAATGATATGAGCAAAGGAGAAATGTATGTATAATAGAACAAGAAAAAATCAACTAAAAATATATTTAACAGATGAAGAAAAAGAAATTTTTGAAAAGAAAATGAAACTTGCAAATTGCAAAACTATGCCCCACTTTCTTAGAAAATGTGTGTTGGAAAAAGAAATTTATATTGTAGATCTAGAACCATTTAGAAACTTACAATGGCTAATTTCAAATGCAACAAATAACAGAAACCAGATCGCAAAAGCAACTAATACAACTGGTGTCATTTACAAGAAAGATATTGATCATATGAGAGAAAAAATAGAAAAATTATCAAAAGAAATATGGGATATACATTCCCTATTATTAAGAAGAACGAAATAAAATTTATCCAAAATAAATCTTAGACCTGTAAGAAGTTTTTAAAATATGATATAATATACTCAAATGAAATGACGATTTTTAAAATGACAAGGGAGAGAAATTTATGCAAAACTTTGGGAAAATTATTTTTAAAATAGACCAGGTTTTAGAAGAAAAAAATATAAGCAAAAACAAATTAGAAAAAGAAGCAAATCTTCAAAGGACGCAACTTAATTCTTATTGTAATAATAAAGTTAAAAGAATTGATTTAGAAACTATAGCAAAGATTTGTTATGTTCTTGATTGTAAGGTTGAAGATATTATGGATTATGTCAGGTAATTAAATGAATAGATCCGAAATAATAAAAAATAGGTAACATGCATCAGATTGGTAACACTGAATCAGGAGAGTTTAGTTATGTTCAAGCACTTAAAACAGTTGGAAAAAATATAAAAGATTACCAAAAAGGAGATACAGACACAAACCATCAATACTTAGATATAAGATTTGAAAATGATAGATTAGTTATTTTAGTAGAAACAAAAAATAGCTTTAACAGATGGGATCATAATAAAATTAGAAAACAATTACAAGACTATGTAAGGTACGAAAAAGCGTATTCTGATAAAAAAATAATTGCTATGCTAATAGAAACAGATGGAGATGATATATGGGTTTGGCATGGACAATCAGTAATTATTGATGAAGAGCATAGGAAAAAAGAAGAAACTATTTTAAAATCTTTTGAAGAATATGAGAATATAGTTTTTGGTAAAGTTAACGACAAAATTAAAGTTGTTGATTCAATAAAGATTTTAAATGAAATGCTACATTAAATGATAATCCAAAGTACAATTATGTGTCACGTGATAGCAACGGAAACGGGGTAGTAGGATTTGTTGATGAAGTTGAAGGACAAAAATCTTTCCCTGCTGGTACTATGTCATTAGCTTTAGGTGGAAGTTTTCTTGGTTCTTGTTTTATTCAAAAAGAGCCGTTCTATACAGCACAAAATGTTGGGATATTGCAAGAAAAAGAACCACTTAGTATTCACACAAAATTATTTATCTCAACTCTGATAAGGAATGAATGCAAAATAAAATATCAGGCTTTTGGAAGAGAATTAAACTCGCATTTTAGAAAAGATTTTACAATAAAATTACCAGTTTTAATGAATGGTAATGACTATGTATTTGATAAAAGCAAAAAGTATTCTGATGAAGGATATATACCTGATTGGAAATATATGGAAAACTATATGAAGAGTTTACCATATGGGGATAGAATTGATGGTTAATAAAAAAGGAAAATTATTAGCAATGATTATTGGAGGGGCGTATGTCCGATAAAAGTTCAACAACTCAATTGTGTAAGATTATATACTTTGATGACGAGTCAATAACGGATTATCTTCAATTGATGTCTGGAGGAAAGCTGGAGAAAACAACAGAATTATTAGAAACTGCATCAAAAGATGCAGAAGTTGATACAGATGCAGCTACAAAAATTGGATTTGGTGGTCTTATAAAAGCATTATTAGGCTGGAATGCAGAAGTTGGCGTGACAGCATCAGCAGGACTAAGTTTTAATAGTGAAAAAATGGTAAAAAATATCATAAAAAATACTATTCTTACTGATTTTGTTAATGCACTAGAAGAAAATGAGAATAAGACAGCTGTTTCCAAATTACCAAAAGGGACAATAAAAAAATTCAGTGGTTATAAAATCACAGCAGAGAAAGATTCTTTGTCTTATTTCGTAATGGTTTCACCTTATATGAATATGTTTCAATCAGGAAGCACTATTCCTAGTGGCGAACTTAGCATTTCATTGGAGAAACTTGATAGTGTTTTAAGAAATGCAAAGGGTTATTACGAATTTGTTGGAACTAAAGGAAATAGTAAAGTAATTTTAAGATTTAATATTAGTGCTTTTAAAAATAATTATATGATTAGTGATTTGCTAAAAATGAATTTAAGTATTTTTGCTATTAAAGTTGGCGATACAACATTGGATATGCTTAATATTAACGAAGAGTTAAATCTTGATTTAACAAATAGTGTAGTTGATAATCCATCATATGAAGAAAGTAATAGAGATAATGGTCAAAATACTAATTCATCTAAAAAACTTCCAGTATTTGATGTGCTATTAGCTGGAGTTGAGTCAAATGGTTAATAGAATTATTATATTTAAAGGGAGCAAAAAAGATTTTGAAGAACTATTATCTGAAATTATAGGTAATGGTTCTTATACACCTTTTATGGAGCTGATACAAAAATATAATGCTAGGTTAAGACCGAATGAATCTGGTGTTAGAGAACAAGAGTTAGGAAGAAAAATACCTGTTGAAGCTTGTGTAGTAAAGGCAGATGATTATGCATCAGTGTTACCTCATGTTTTATCAAACTTTTCAACTATAATTACTTTAAACTGCAATATTGATTGTCTTCTAGTTCATAATCCACCGAGACGAGTGGAGGAATCTTTAAAAGCATATGATGAAAGTATAATTGAATATAAATTTTCAGAATACCAAGAAATATCTAAGGAAAAACTTAAGGAGATTTACAAACAATTAAATAAAGATATTCTTGGACAAGTTGATTGTAAAAAATCAATAATAACAGGATTGTATAGGTTATTAAAAGAACAAGTAAATAATCCAGTTGTATTAATGTTTTATGGGTATTCTGGAGTTGGTAAAACTGAAAGTGCTAAAAGTATAAGTAATTCATTAGGTGGGAACTTATTAAGAATTCAATTTTCAATGATGCAAACAAATGAAGCTTATAATTATGTTTTTGGGTCTGAACACTCAAATAATAGTTTAGCAAAAGATATGCTTTTAAGGGAGTCTAACGTTATACTAATTGATGAATTTGATAAAGTAGACTATAGGTTTTATAATGCTTTTTATGAGCTTTTTGATGAGGGTAGGTATGTAGATACCAATTATGATGTAGACTTAAAAAACACGATTTTTATATGTACCTCAAATTTTATGAATGAAGAAAAAATTAAAGAGAGTTTAGGACCAGCAATGTTTTCGAGATTTTCTGAGTGTATACAATTTGATCAATTAGAGAAAGAACAAAAAATTGAAATTGTTAAAAATTGGTACGATGAAGTATTGAGTAAATTAGATGATGATGAAAAAAACATAATAAAAAAAACAGATATCATGCAATGGTTTATGGATAATGTTGATAGATATGATAATATAAGAATATTAAAAACAAAACTAGAAAATGCTATATATCATAAATTATCAGAAGTATATATTTTTTCTTAGATGTTTTTACCTGGTACTGGGACTGGGACGGGACTAAAAATCTGAAAACATCCTATAATTAGATGGATTTAGTGATACTCTAAAAAAATAGAATCTAATATTTTGAATAGTTTGGGATGTATCGTACGTTTGGAAAAGAAGAGTGGGAGTAAAACAAGGGCTATATTGCTAGCAAGCAAGATGCTTTCCTGTGGGGGCAAAAAAATAACCGGTTCAATTTCATAACTTGTTTAAGAAGCCTCCCATTTTAATGGGGGGCTTTTTGCTTTTAGGATTCAGCAATTCGTTTGTAGCCTTGTCGGTATTGTCTTGCGGAGAGTATGATTTTGGCTGCCGTCAGTGCGAATGGTTTACTGCCTTGCCCGCGCTAAAACATTGGCAAGAAGCGTGTCGTTAGAAAACTGGTAAATTTTTGCTGCATTTCTTGCGATAAAAGTGCTAAGGCTTACTTATTGGATATTTACGGTCAGAAGAGAATTTCTTAGGGGTGACTTTCTTTTCCTTCTGGTGTCAAGTATAATTCAAGTAAAGAAGTTATGCGTTGCACGCTTATTTGACGCCCTATTCCATTGAGCCCCTGGTAAGCGGACTTATGGCCTATGGAATTGGCGATGCGTTGGCGTGCCTTTGGCAGACGGCATGGGGACTTGCATAGGAGGATTGGTGTGAATAAGGATAAAGAGCAGACTCAAAGGAAGAAGGGCCACAAGAAAAAATGGTTGTTGGCATTAGCTGGTGTGGTTGCTTTAGTGGCCATCATTATCGGTCCAATGGTTTTTCAGTATTATTTCCCGGAAAATGATACCGATGGAAGGCTTAAAAAGGCGACCAGCTTGGAAGATTTGTATACGCTTAAGCAAGAGAAGGATGGGGCACATTTTACCCATCTTGCGCAGGGCTATGCGTTGACCTTTCCGGAAAAACCGACGGTAAGGGTGCATCCCAGTGAAGCGGAGGTGGACTTTCAACTTCCGGATTATCGGGTGCGGGTTTTCAAACAAGTTGTCGGAAAGGATACGCTGCCGGCGAGACATTATTTCGCCTATAGCACAGGTACAGGAAAGGACGATTTTGGCTGGCTAACCAACACCCGGGACCATAAAATCCTCCGTAATGAGGACTTTCATCTGGGGATGCAAAAAGGCCGGCTCTTGGTTTGGGATCGACCACGCCTGGCGGCTCTTTCTGATGATGCCAGACACTACTGTAGCATTGACATTCAGACAGATGCCCACACGGTGATGAGTTATCTTTTTACCGCACAGAAGCCCTTCAAAAATACAGATGCCTTACTTGACTTGGTCAAAAGCTATCAAGCGGTGACGCCAACGGTTCAGCCCTATGTTCAGCCCCTGGGCAAAACCGGCCCCCAGCACCCGGTCAGCAATAAAACGCAGTATCTTTTTGATAAACGGTTTGGTGAGCGCGCCAACCTGTCCTGGGGGATTTTTCAACCCAGTTATGCGGCCTTTGACTATAAGGACCTCCGCAAGACAGAGAAAGAATTAGACTATCGGTTTAACTTTATTGTTCATTACAGTGACTTCACTCGAGCTGATCCGGCCACGACGATTGCGCCGGTTTTAAAGCAGGCTGCCGCAGAGGGCCGCACCGTTGAATTGACCTTGCAAACGGTCGATGAAGAAGACGGCTCCAACCAAGTCTACAAGGTTTTAAACGGCAAATATGATGGTTATCTAAAGGACTACGCAAAAGCCATTCAAGATGGCGGCGCCCCGGTGCTTTTGCGAATTGGCAATGAGATGAACGGGGACTGGTGCAAGTATTGCGCCTACCACCTAAGTCGCGATCCGGAGATTTATACCGCTTTTTACCGCTACATTGCCGATAAACTGACGGAATACGGTGTTGGTGACCAAATTCTCTACGTTTGGAACCCAAATAATGAATCCTGGCCCAATTATTACTGGAATTATCCCGGTATGTATTACCCCGGCGATGCCTATGTCGATATCATTGGCATGACGGCTTACAATACAGGGACCTATTATCCGTCTGAATTATGGCAGGATTTCGGGGCGCTTTATGATGAGACCTATGCCCATGTTCAAGCGGCCTATCGGCAACCGGTTATGATTACAGAATTCGCCTGTTCCGGCATTGGCGGCGATAAAGTGGCCTGGACCAAAGAAATGCTCAAACATCTTGCCGGTTACAAGGACCTTAAAGTGGCCATTTGGTGGAATTACGCAGATTATGATCCCAAAGACCTGGAAACCATATCGCGGTCCTACTATATTGACCAGCCAAAGGGGATGGTTGATGTTTGGCGGGATTATTTTCAGACCCTGTTAGCTGACAAGGGGTCGAATAGAAAATGAAGGCTGAGGTTATTTAATATTTGTAAGAGCCGCCATTAGGCGGCTTTTGCATTTTTTGTTCGCTTTAGCATGAATAAACCACCAGCTATGCTGGTGGTAGGAATAAAAAGCTTTAGCTTCAAGTAAAAAAAGAACCTCCTATGATA
>NZ_FNAF01000018.1 GCF_900101835.1 Peptococcus niger | reverse complement strand
ACTCCGGCAGGGTTGTCCTATTCGGATATCTACGTGTCAAGGTCTGCTTGCGACTCAACGTAGCTTTTCGCAGCTTACCGCGTCCTTCTTCGGCTCCCGGCGCCTAGGCATTCACCGCATGCCCTTAGTTACTTAACCTTTGGTTCAGTATAAGTTTGCTTACTTATTTCGCTTGAGTTTTCACTCTCGATGAAATTGATGACCTTTTCTATATAAACAGAAAAACTCATCTGCATATCTTTCGTATGCGTTGCTGTGTAGTTTTCAAAGAACTGCTGTCGTTTGCGACAGCTTGTATATAATACCACGACTATTTTATGCCGTCAACCCTTTTTTTGCCTTTTTGGGCATTTTATTTCATTTTTGTTAACGGCTGTCCGGTCAGGTTCTTTTAAAGGCGTATTCCTCCAGGGCCAGGCCTTGGGTCTGGGTCAAGGGGCTGGCGGGCTGGTTGCCTATGAGGCCTTTACTGCGCAGGGTTTGAAGGCTCTGGGCGACGCTGGTCCGGTGTACGCCGCTGAGTTGGGCGATGAGGCTTTGGGTTAAGCGCAAGTCCGGTATGACCTCTTCTTCTCTTAGGTAATGATAGAAGGCCAGGGTCTGGGCGATTTTCATGGTGCTGGGCATGGTGTATTGCAGGTAGGACTGGTGGTAGAGGCGGCGGCTTTCTAGGGCAAAAAACCGCATGATGAAGGATAAGAACTCTGGGGATTCTTTCATTATATTACTCAATTTTTCTCGGGAGATCTGCCAGAGGGTCACATCGGTGTAGGCGGTGCTGGCGTATAGGAGGGGCAGGTCGTGCCAGGCAGGGGCCAACCAGTGTGGGTAGGGGGCAAAGGTGAGGGTGCATTTTTCCAGGCCGTTGGTATTGGCGATGCTGTCCATGATGCTGCCTTTCATGAGAAAGATGATGTCGCTTGCCCGGTCTCCAACTTGAGAGAGCCGGCTGCCTTTAGGGTGGTGGCTGACAGAAGCCAGGTCTGCCAAGGCGGCTGGCCAATGCGGGTAGCCCATACCCAAGGGCTTTAAGGTCAGGAAGGGGCTGCCGGTAAGGCGCTCGTCATTCATAGACGGCCTCCTTTCTAGAGGTACGTTTGTTTGTAGTGGTCGCTACTTATCAAGCATTTTTATACATGGTATGATGGCCCTAATGAATAGCTATCACAAAGGAGGATGGATATGTCTACAATGTCATCTCGGAAAGAGTACTTATTATGGTTCCTTGTCTTCGGGATTCCCATCATCTTTGGGCTTTTGCCCTTGGATATGGCCCCTAAAATGCAATATTTCCTAGCCATTGCCCTTTGGGGGGTCCTGGCCTGGATGACCTCTATTGTTCCCGCCGGAGTGGTCGGGGCGGTTCTGCCGTCCTTGTTTTTCTTTTCCGGAGCGGCGCCGGCTGAGGTGGCTTATGCGCCTTGGTTCAACAGTCTCATCTGGGGGACCATTTCGATTTTACTCATTGGCTATGCCACGGATAAAACGGGGATTGCCAAGCGGATGGCCTACAGCATTATTTTGCGCTTTGACTGCAATCTCAAGGGCCTGGTCTGGGCCTTTATGGGGGCCGGGGTGGTCATGGCCTTTATCATTATTGACCCCATGGCCCGGGCGATGATTTTTACGACGATTGCCCTGGGCATTGTGCGGGCCCTGGATATTCCCCTTAAGAGCCGGGAAAGTACAGCCCTGGGCTTGGCGGCTTTCTTTGCCATGAGCGGCCCGGGGCTGATGCTCTACACCTCAGGCAACGGGATTTACATCAACAGCGTTTACCGGAATGTGGCGGGCAATATTGATTATTTCCAATGGATGCTGGGCAATATCCTTCCCAGCCTGGCCTGGATGCTTATTTCCGTCTTGATTGTGCTGAAATTCTTCCGCCTGGACAATGGCCGCTGTTTGGATGCTCGGGAGTCTCTCCTGGCCCATAAAAAAGCCTTGGGCCCGATGAGCCGGCAGGAGTGGACGACCCTTATTGTCCTCCTGGTCCTGGTGGCTGACTATATTTTAGCACCGATGGCGGACCTGGACCCCTTCTTACTGAGTGCTTTGCCCATGGCCCTTCTCTTCTTGCCGTCGGTGGGCATCTTAAAGCCCAATGATTTTGAGGAGGCCAATTTAAAGATCCTCTTTGTCATGACCGGGGCCATGTCCATCGGCTCGGTGGCCGGGGCTGTCGGCCTGGTGGATGTGCTCATCAAGTCTTCAGAGCCGGTTATGGGCCAAGGCCCGATTATTATGACCATCGCGACCTTTGTCCTGGCGGTGGTGGCCAACTTTGCCCTGACGCCGCTGGCGATTGTCTTTACGCTGACAGAGGCCATTACCAACATGGCCCTGTCCTTTGGCTATAACCCCTTGCCCATCGCCTATGCCCTCTGCTTTGGGACGGATGTCTACATTTTTCCCTATGAATACGCCATTCTTTTAATGTGCACCGGTTTCGGCTTAATGGACAACAAGCTGCTCATCAAGGCCTTGTGCCTCCGTACCCTGGGGGCTTTCGGGATTTTATTCCTGGTTTCTATTCCCTACTGGTATTTAATCGGCTTGTTTGCTTAACAAAGAAAGGGTGCTCCCCTCCGGAGCACCCTTTCTTTGCTGTGAGCAGCCCGTTGGGGCTTCCCTTAAATGCGAATGCTCGGCTGGTCGCTGATGAGCAATTGCTCACCGGGAGCATGGGTGTACAGGCGCACATTGGTTGACCGGGGAAATTCCCGCTTGGCAATCCGGGCAACCAACTTGATCAGGGCCGGTTGGCCGATGGCTTCAAATTCTTCACGGTGGTAACCGTGTTCGCGAACGTGGTAGGTCTCGTCCCCCCGCAGGGTGATGATCAGACCCCGGTTACGCTTATAAGTTAAAATTTCAATGGCAGCGCCGGCCTCCAGCTTAGGCAGACGGCGGCGCAGTTCCTTGGGAATGGCTTCCAAACGAATCATAGCGTCCCTCCTTTTTAGAAGCAACAGAAGCTTCTTTAAGCATAGCAGAGAAGGGCCCGGATTGCACGTTTTTGCCCATGACAGGCCCGGGACTTTTTCTTTTTAAGCGGGAAGTGCTATACTACTGGTATTCAGGAGGTGCGCCATGTTGGAAGAAATTTTAGCCTATAACAAGCGCTTTGTAGACAGTAAAGAATACGAATTTTTTATAACCGACAAATACCCGAACAAGCAGGTGGCCGTGCTCACCTGCATGGATACCCGCCTGTCCACCATGCTCAGTGCCGCCATGGGCCTGGCCAATGGCGACGCGAAAATTATAAAGAACGCCGGTGCCCTGGTCTCCCACCCCTTTGGAAGCACCATGCGGTCGCTCTTGGTGGCGGTCTATGACCTCAACGTGACGGAAATCTTTGTCGTGGGCCATGATGATTGCGGCGCCGGATCGCTAAATGCCGATACCATGATGGCCAAGATGACGGCGCGCGGCATCAGCCAAGATACCTTTATGACCCTGAAAGGCGCCGGCGTTGACCTGCGCAACTGGCTGGCGCCTTTTGACAATGTTGAAGAGGCGGTCCAGCAAACGGTGGCCAATATTAAGGGCCACCCGCTCATGCCAACCGGTGTGGTCGTTCATGGCCTGGTGATGAAACCGGACACCGGGGCCTTACGCCTCATTGTCCGGGACCCTGATGCGACCACCGACTGACCTGCGGATAAACAAAAAAACCGCCCTGCAACCGATCAGCCCTCTCTGTCCGCTTGACAGAGGGGCTTTCGGTGGCAGGGCGGTTGCTTTATGGGCCGATTTCCGGCCTAGGTGTCAAAGGCTCAGGGCCTGGCCTTAATGTTCGGACTTGGCCGGGGCTGCGTTGGCAGCCGCAAGAATATCTTTATAGGCCCAGTGAGCGGCGTCCACGTCTTTAAAGCTGACGCTGCCCTTCTGCTGGGCGAGCTTAGCGGCTTCATCTGCCGTCAAGCTGCGACCGGCAAAGCGGTTGAAGAGGGCGCAGAGTTCTGCCCGGGTGACCGGGGCATCCGGGCGGAAGTTGCCGTCCGGATAGCCGCTGATCCAGCCCTTGGCATGGGCGCGTCCAATGGCTTCCGCAGCCCAATGCCCCTTAACATCCTTAAAGGGAGCCGGCTTGACAGCGCTCTTGTCATCCCGGGTAAGCATGGCGGCCAGTTCGGCACGGGTGATGGGGGCTTCCGGGCGGAAGCTGCCGTCCGGATAGCCGCTCATGTACTTGGCGTTGACAACGGTAGCGACGTCATTTTCATACCATTTCCCGCTGTTGTCGATGTCTGAAAAAACGGGCAGTTGCTGGGTGATTGGCTTGTCCTGCAAGTAAAGGCGACTGAAGGCTGCAGCGGTTTCGGCACGGCTGACCTTTTGCCCCGGGCGGAAAGTGCCGTCCGGGTAGCCGCTCATATAGGCAGCCTGGTCAGCGGCCGGTTTATCCTTATCGGTCGGTTTTTCTTTGTCTGCCGGTTTCTCTTTATCGCCAGCCTTGTCCTTGTCAGCCGGTTTCTCTTTGTCACCAGCCTTGTCCTTGTCGGCCGGCTTGTCTTTGTCGCCAGCCTTGTCCTTGTCGGCCGGTTTCTCTTTGTCGCCAGCCTTGTCCTTGTCGGCCGGTTTTTCTTTGTCACCAGCCTTGTCCTTGTCGGCCGGTTTCTCTTTATCGCCAGCCAGGTCCTTCTTGTCTGCAGCGACCTTGGTCTGCGTTGAAGGACTAGGTTCAGGGGTTGCCAGGGCGGCTGCCGCCGGCAGGGTTGTCAGCAGGAAGGCCGCCATTAAGAGCAGGGCACTGCATTTTTTAAATAGGGTTCTTTTCATAAAGCTTCTCCTTTCACGCTTGAAACATTCGCTTGTGGGCAGGTCGGCGCCGGCCCTTTAAAGCCGGCAGACAGGGCCGCCGTCGGACAGGTTTGCCGGCAACGGCCACAGCGGATGCATTCCGGGCTATTGATCTCGCTGACTGGGTCAATGGCCATTCCACAAGCTTTTCGACATTTGCCACAACTAATACAACGCGACGCATCCAAATGATACCGATAAAAGGCCACCCGGTTAAAGAGTCCGTAGATGGCGCCCAGGGGGCACAGGTACTTACAGAAGGGGCGGTAGACCACCATGGCCGAGAAGATGGTCAGGGCCAAGACGACGTTTTTCCAGATGAAGAGGTTGCCCAAGGTCTTGCGCAGGTCCGGGTTTAAACCGACCAGCGGCCAGCCCCCTTCCAGCATACCGGCCGGGCAAATCAACTTGCAAAAATAGGGGCTCCCTGAGCCGATGACATTGACCAGGGTCAGGGGCAAGATGATGACAAAGACCAGCAGAACCAGGTATTTCAAATAACGCAAGACCCGGTCTCCCGGGAAGGTATGAATTTTTTTAAGAAAGGGGACCTTGTGCAACAAATCCTGGACCAGCCCAAAGGGGCAAAGCCAGCCACAGACCAGCCGCCCCAGCAGCGTCCCGATGAGGACGAAAAAGCCCATCATATAAAGGGACAGCTTATATTCGGCGCTGCCGATGACCGCTTGCAAGGCCCCGATGGGGCAGGCCCCCAAGGCCCCCGGGCAGGAATAACAATTCAAGCCGGGGACGCAGGCGGTTTTTAAGGGGCCGGTGTAAATTTGCCCGGTGATAAAACCGGTCAGGTGGGCGTTGCTGGCCAGGGTCCAGGCGCCTTGACCAAAGTGACGGCGGGCATCTGAATAGGTTCGCTTAGCCAATGCCGATACACTCCAGACAAATGCGCGAGGCCTTGGCGAAGACGACGCCCGTCTCATTGCGGAAGATGCCGCCGATGACCATGGCCAGACCGAGGACCAGCAAGGCCAGGCGGCAATAGAGGCTGTAGGCGTGGGCTTTCATTAGCCTTGAACCTTCGCCAGTTCCTGCTCGATGACCTGCTTCCATTCGTCAAGAGACTTGGAGCCGGCGTAAGTTTCCCCAACAATTTTGCCGTTTTCATCAACGAGGAAGGTCGTCGGCAGGGTGGTGATGCCGGCCAGGCGACCGTTCAGCATGCCCTTGTCCGGTTTGCAGAAGGGGTATTCGGCGCCGGTGTCTTTTTGAATCTTTTTGGCCTTGTCAACAATATCCTTTAATTCTTTTTTCCCATCGGTCACGTCCATGACCACGCCGATGACTTGAACGCCCTTGTCCTTCATTTCATTGTTCAACTTGTTCAAGTCAGGGATTTCCGCAATGCAGGGGTTGCAGAAGGTGGCGAACACATTGACCAGGGTCAGCTTGTGGCCCTTCAGGTCATCTGAAGTGAAGGTTTTGCCGTCAATGGTGTCCATTTTAAATTTTCCCAGTTCGGTCACATCGCCGCCGGCAGGTGCTGCCGTGCTGCTGGTGCCGCCAATGGCTGCTGCCGAATCTGCCGGCATGGCAGCGCTGCTGCTTGCCTTATCGCTGTCACCGGTACCACAGCCGGCTAAAATCCCCATGCAAAGGCCGACCAAACACATCATTGCCACTAATTTTTTTCTCATTCATTTTCCTCCTAAATTCAATAGACGATGATTACCAGAGCAGTAAGAACAGTTGGCATTGTAGCATAGTCTCCGCCGGTTTGTCTTGATTTTATAGCACATGTTACTAAATCCGAAAAAATTGAGCCGAACATTTAAGAAAACAATCACAAGCCCCTTGTCAGCTTGAGAAAAAAGTAAAAACCCGACACGTTTTTAAAAAAGTGTCGGGTTTTGTCTCTTAACTTGTTCAGGACAGGTAACGAAGGCTTGGTGGAAACCGTCAAGAAAGGGCTTGAGCCAGCCGCTCCAAGCTGCGCAAGGCGGCCAGCAGCTCTGCCCGGGTCCGGTCAGCGCTGAGCGGGGTCGTAAAAGACAGGGCTTCCGCCTGTAGGGTCTTGATCAGCTCCTCGCCGGCGGGGGTCAGGCGGTAGCCGGCTGCCCGGCGGTCGCCACCCGCTTGGTTCTTCGCCAAGAGGTCGCGGCTGACCATCCGGTTGAGGATGCCGGAAACCGTTCCTTTTGACAGGCTCAGCAGGTCGCAAATATCACTGTTGCGGATGACCTCCTGGGCCTGGGCGGCAGTCAAAACGCTGAACTGCTGCGGGGTCAGGTCCCAGGCTTCCAAGGTCTCGCTCAGGCGGTTTTGCATCAGGCCGTTCACTTCGCGCACGGCATAAAAAAGGCGCAGGGCCAGTTGGTCTTGTTCGGTCATTTTTTCTCCTCCATTGTTGAATGGTTTGCCTGCAAACATCGTACCGCAGGCGCCTTTCCCTGTCAATGCCCGCCCCGGAAGGCTTCTCTTGTTCCCCTGCCCGGCTCGTGCTATGATTATTCCAGTGGAGGTGAGGGCATGAATGCTGCTGAAAAACGCCGCCAGCTCTTGGCGGAAATGCCGGTGGGCAAACTGTTGATGCGGTTTTCCCTACCGGCCATCGTGGGCATGGTGGTTGGGGCTTTATACAATGTGGTGGACCGGATCTTTTTGGGCACCGTTTCCGGCCAGGCCATCGGGGCGGTTTACATTACCTTCCCGGTTTTTTTGGTCATCATGGCCATTTCCATGTTGATCGGCATCGGGGCGACAACGCTCATTTCCATCCGGTTGGGCGAAGGCGCCCATGACGAAGCGGAGCGGATCCTGGGCAATGCCTTTGTACTGATGATCATAGCCGCCCTGGCCCTGGTCACTGTGATTTTCCTCTTTGCCGAACCCCTCTTACGCCTTTTCGGGGGGACAGACTCGCTGATTCCCACAGCCGTCACCTATATGCGGATTCTCTGCCTGGCCCTGCCCCTGCAGATGCTCTCCTTCAGCCTGAACAATGTCATCCGCGCCGAGGGCAACCCCAACCTGGCCATGGCAACCATGGCCGTGGGCACCTTTATCAATGTGGCCCTGGACTACCTCTTTATTATGCGGCTGGGGATGGGGGTCCCCGGCGCCGCCTGGGCCACGGTCATCGCCATGTCTTTTTCCGGCCTCTGGATTTTACTGTATTTTTTAAGCGGCCGGTCCCTGCTCAAGCTCCGGCGGCAAAACTTCCGCTTACACGGGCCCCTGGTCCGCCGCATTGCGGCCCTGGGGATTCCCACCTTCGGCATGCAGATGGCCGCCAGTTTGGTCATCACCGTCATCAACCAGGAACTGAAGGTTTACGGCGGCGATAACGCCCTGGCCGCCATGGGGATTGTCCACAGCGTTTCAACCCTCTGCTTTTTCCCCTTGTTCGGAATCAACCAGGGCGTCCAGCCCATCATCGGCTTTAATTTCGGCGCCGGCGCCCCCCACCGGGTGCGGGAAGCCTTGTTTAAGGCCATTGCCGTGGGGACGGTCTTTGCCGTGGTCACCTTCAGCCTGATCATGGTCTTTACCGACAGCATCGTCCAGGTCTTTGCCAGCAATGCGGAAACGCTGGCGGCCGTGGGCGACTATACCCGGGAAGGGCTGCGGCTAAATATCCTATGCCTCCCCCTCTTGGGCCTGGGCATTGTGGGCGGTACCTATTTTCAGGCCACCGGCCGGGCCGCCATTGCAACCTTTTTATCGCTGACCCGCCAATTGATTTTTCTGATTCCCTGCGTAATTATCTTTGCCCGCCTCTGGGGGGTGACCGGCGTTTGGCTGGGCTATCCCGTCAGCGACCTGGCATCGACCATCCTGGTGGCCATCTTCCTCTTCCGCTACCGGCATGAATTGCGGGGTCAACCGCCACAGGGTAAGGACCAGTAGCCAAAAATAGCCAGCATAAAAAAAGGGGGGGCCTTCTGCCAAGTCTCGGCAGAAGGCCCCCTTTTTAATCTTTATTGCTTTTTAACGATCAACTTGCTAGCAATCAACGACGCCGGTCAACGGCTGCCCATCTGGGCATTTAAAGCGTCGATGGCGGCCGGCAGGTCGGCAATGCGTTGAATCACCATGTCGGCGCCGGCGGCAATGTATTTTTCCCTGGCCGCATTGCACAAGGCCTCCTGCCTGGCTTCCGATAAGCCCTCAAAGGTGGCTTGAGAGAGGCCGATGAGGTTGCTCCCTTCCAAGACGCCAATGGCCAAGGCGCCGGCGTTTTTCCCTTCGCCGATGTCTAAAACCGTGTCGCCCACCTTGACCACCCTATCGGCCGGGTAGATGTTCAATTGCCGCATGCATTCATAAATCATAAAGGGGGCCGGACGGGAGCTATTCACATCATCGCCGGTCACCACACAGTCCGGAGCATAGCCCTGGTCTTTGGCAATGGGCAAAAGGGCCTCAATCATGGCCCGGGTGTAACCGGTGGTGGAGGCCACCGCAAGGCCGCGGGCCCGTAAGGCGGCGGTCATCTCCGCCACCCCATCAATCAAGCGGGCGTGGCCCAGGATGGCCGGCTCAATCTGGCTTTCAAAGGCACCGTAAAGGGCATCAATATCCCCTTCACTTGCAGGACGGCCAGTTTTAGCCAGCCATTGGTCAGCGCCGGGCGCCTTTGTTAGCAGGCAGGCGATGTGGTCCCGTTTGGCCATCCCCATATAGGCGTTGATCTCATGGGGCGCCAGGCTGAGGCCCTCCGCTTCAAAGATAGCGGTCATGGTGTCCAGGGGCGCCAGAGACCCGTAATCCACCGTCGTGCCGGCCCAGTCGAGGACGACCATTTGAATTTTTTTGCTCATAACGTTCTCCTTTGCAAGCCAATCAGCAAGGGCAACTGCCGGCGGCTCAGCACCGCTAACCGGTCAACTGCTGCAATCAAGAAACCGCCCTCGATACATGCAAACGATTCATACGAACGAAACATGCGAAGGCGGTTCAGTCATCTGTTAACGATAATGAATAAAGGCATCCGGATCAACGGCCTTACCATTGACACGCGTTTCAAAGTGCAAGTGGGGGCCTGTAGCGGCGCCGGTCATGCCTTGGGCGCCAATGACCTGGCCCTGGCCCACCGGTTGGCCAACGACCACTGAAATGCTCTGCAAATGGGCATAGCGGGTCACCAAACCGGACGGGTGGGTGATGTCAATGCAATTGCCGTAGGTAGAGAAGGCTTCCGCGCGGGTGACCACCCCTGCTGCAGCGGCAAAAATCGGGTCTCCTGCCGCACCGGCAATGTCAACACCAGTGTGAAAATCGGTCTGGACGCCATTGCCCAGGGGGTAGACCCGTTGACCGAAGGGGGAAGAAATATAGGTGGCCGTGGTGGGCCAGATCAACTGGTCACCGGTCGTGACCGGAGCGGTATTCACCTTGTTTGCTTCTGCAAGGGCCGGGGTCGGCGAAGTGGCTTTCGGGTTGGTGGTGCTGGGGGGCGCCACTTTGGCCACTTGCGGTGCCTGGTAGGCATTCATGTGGGCCCACATGGGCTTTTGGTTGGTCCAGGTGCCGCCAACCATTTGCCAGTTGGGATCGCCATCCACCAAGACCAGCATTTGGTTACCGGACAGCCCGATGTTACGGTTAACAATATTTTCAAACAGGCTGAGCGGGACATAGGCCGATCCGTTTTTAATCACGAGCGGATAGGTAGAGCCGTCAGATAAGGTAATCCTGGTGTTGCGCTGGGTCAAGCCAATTTCGTAATTCTGCTGACCGTGGGTCAGTTTGATCTTATCCTGGCCTTCCGCCCGCCAAACCAAGTCCATGTTCAAATCTTTAAAGGTGGACCGGAGGGGCAACCAAACACCATCTTGTTGAACGACAGCTGCACTTTTCAGGGGAACATAGGCATATTCCGGCTGAGCCGCCTGGGCCGGCGCCGCCTGGGCGCATAAAACGGCCAGGCCACATACCAGGGCCAAAAGCAATGCCAAACATCTTTGACGCAAATGAAGCCACATCCTTTCCATACTAAGGGTTTGCAGATAGTTTAGCACAAAAAAGACCGGTATGGCTTAAAAGGAACAATTTGTAACCACTTTGTTCCGTCTTAACCGGTGCGTTCGCCTTATCCGACGCCCACCGGCGGCCTGGCTTTAACGCAGGGGGCCCCGACGCAAAAAGGCCAAGAGGTCATCGCCGACGTAGCTGTCCTCGTTAAACTGGAAGCTGATCCCGGCGGCGGCAAAATCGGCCCGGACCTGGTCGTAAAGGCTGCCTTGGGCGGTGAAAATTTCAGCCGGCCGGCTGTTACCATTGATCCAGGCCTGACTAAGGCGGGATAGGAGCTTCTGCTGCCAGGGCTTTCCTTGCCCCTGGTCACGCTCAATAAAAACGTCCGTCCATTCCACGGCGCCGCTGTCCAGGTTGACCAGGTAGACGGCGCGGGGCTGGCGGCTGCCCTGGACCGGGTTGAAGAGGTAGAAAAAGAAGAGTTCCCGGGGAGCCTGGTCTGCCGGCAAGTGGGCCAGCCGGGCCAGGGTAAAGGCCGGCAAAAGAGGCGCAGGTCCCGGGTCTTCAGGGGGCGCGGCCAAGGGTTTAAGGCCCTCCTCCGTCATTTGGAAGCGGTGGGCCTTGTTCAGCACCAGGGGGCCGTTGGTCAACCGGCCGGCAGCAAACAAGTCGGCAACGCTCTCCAGGACGGTGCACAGGCAGGCCCGGTCCGGGCCATCGGCAGGCCGGGGCAGGTCGCCGGGCAAGAGCCGTTCACAGGAAAAGCTGCCGTCAGGCCGGTAGAGGAGCTCCAGCCGGTTGAGGTCCTGGTTGGCCACATAGCCGACGGCATCATCCCGCCGGGCCGCCTGTTCGGCCCAGGCGCCGGCCTTCCCGAAGGAAAGCCGGACCACCACCGCCTCTGCTTCAAAAAAGCGGACTTCCATAAAGACCTGCCCGGCCAAGCCGTAAAAGGACAGGGGCCGGTCGGCCATGGCCCCCTGCCAGGGGGCGTAGGGCAAAAGCCGGGTCAGGGCAGCCGCCAGCGGGTCCCGCTCAGCCGCCACCGGCCTGTCCGCCGGAAGGGGCAGGGCCGCCAGGGCATCCTTATGGGCCTGCGGCAGGCGGCGGCTTTCGCGCGCCTTACGGATGGCAAGCCGCCGGACTTCCCGGCTCAATTGGTCGTTTTCCGTTAAGAAGGGGTAGGCCGTCTCCCATTGCTTGGCCAGGGCAGTGGCCAAATACCAGGCCAGCATGGTTTGGACATAATAATGGCTGGCCTCCTGCCCGGCAACCCAGGTCAAATGGACCTGGTGAAAGTTTTCATCTAATAGAAACCGCTCCATCATCCCCACGGCAAACCGTACCGTATAAGGCGACCCCTCTGCCAGCCAGCGCCCCAGGGCCTGCTCCAACTCCTCCGGTTCCCGGGCCAGGACCGGCGGGCGCAGGGCATCGCATACCGCCCAATTGTCGACTTCCGGCAAAAAGGCCTCCACTTCAGCCAGGGTGGTCGCCGCCTCTTGACCGGCGTTGATCAGATAGGCATGGATCAGATTTTCCTCGTGGCTGGCATGGGGCAGGTCGGCCATAAAGGCGGCCCGTGCCGGGGCATCCGCGGCCAAGTCCTCGGCAAGCCGGTGCAAGGTCTGGGCCCGCACACCTAAAATCGGCGCCGCCGGCAGGTGTCGAAAAAGGCCTTCCATAAAAGTGCGATAAGTCGCTTCTGCCGCTTCCTCAAGTGCGGTCTTAATCCGGTTATGAACCTGGGTCATTGTCCTGCCTCCTTGGCGCCGGTTGACGGTCTGAGTGTCTTGCCATCGGCGTCTTCATAAGCCCTTTGACCAGGCTTACGGCAGGAGCCGGCAACCGCCATCAAGATTTTTTTCATAAAACGATCCTTTCAAAATCACGGAAGGGGCCAAATCGGCCTCACGGCCTTGCCCTCGTATGTTACAATAAAGTTATTCTAGAAGATTGGGGGAAATTCACATGGCTGATCATCTCTGGCGGGCTTTGGCCGCCTATGCTGATAAAAACCGCAGCGCGGCCCATACGCCGGGTCATGCGGCAGGCAGGCTGGTCCCGCCCCGGTTGGCCCAGGCCTGGGGCAGGGCCCTCTTTGCCTTTGACCAAACCGAACTGCCCGGCCTGGATGTGCTCAGCGAGGCCTCCGGGCCCCTGGCGGCCAGCCAGGCCGCCCTTGCCCGTCACTACGATGCCGCCTTTGCCCGCTACCTGGTGGGCGGGTCAACCGCCGGCATTTTGGCCATGTGCCTGGCTTTCTGCCGGGGCCGAACGGTCTTGGTCCCCCGCCATGCCCACCAGAGCATTCGCCACGGGCTCTTTTTAGCCGGAGCTGAATCCGTCGACTTGCCGACCCGGGTCGATCCCGCCACCGGTGCCATTTTAGGCACCGATGCCCGGGCGGTGACCCGGGCCCTGGCCCGTCGGCCGGAGGCAGGGGTCTTTTGGCACATTGACCCCTCCTACGATGGCGCCCGGGCGCCTGAAGCCTTGCAAGCGGCCCGGGAGGCCGGACTGGTCATCTTGACAGATGGCGCCCACGCGGCCCATTATGGCTACCATCCCGCTTATCCCGCGCCGCCCCAGGGCGACTGCCTGGTCCTTTCCAGCCATAAAACCCTGCCCGTCCTGACCGGCGCCAGCCTCCTGGTCGGCCGTCGCCCGGCAGACCAAGAGGCCTTGGACCGGGCCCTGCGCATGGTCCAGACCTCCTCGCCTTCTTACCTGATGTTGGCCTCCTTAGAGGCCGCCTACGATTGGCTGACCGGGGCAGAGGCCCGCACCACCATGGACGAGGGCCTGGCCCGCCTGGCCCGCTTGCGCCGGTCCCTGGCCCCAACGCCCCTACAGGTGACCCTGTATGCCGACCCCTTGCGCTGGCTGATCCGGGCGCCCGGCCTGGCCGGCACGGCCTTGGCCGACCGCCTGGCCCGCCAGGGCCTGGACGTGGAACTGGCCAACCGCCGCGCGGCCCTCTTGCTCTGGCCCCTGGCCGGCCCGGATGACATCGCCTCCGCCACCCTGACCCAAGTGGCCCAGAGCCTGCCGACCTTTACCAACGAGGATAAGCCGGCAGACCCGCCACTGTCCGCACCGCCCCTGCCGGAGCGCTGCCTGACCTGGGCCGAGGCCCTCTCCGCCGACCGGGAAAGGATCCCCCTCCAGGCCTGCGCCGGCCGGATTGCAGCAGATACGGTCCAGGTCACGCCACCGGCTGTCCCCCTGGTCTTACCCGGCGAACGCTTTGATCCGGCCCTGGTGCAAAGTGCCCTGGATGCCGGCCTCCCGCCGGATACCCCCGTCCCGGTCATCCGCCTGTCCTAGACGGTCCCCATCACATTAGTTTTATTATACGAAATGAACCCCCCTCTGTCCATTTGGAGCTGATGCCATGAACCTTTCTGAACTGCGCGGGGAACACCGCGTCCTGCGCCAACTGCAACACGCCCTCGATAACAACCGCCTGCCCCACGGCCTCCTCTTTGCCGGCCCGGAAGGCGTCGGCAAGCGGGCCGCCGCCTACGCCCTGGCCGCCCGCCTGCTCTGCGAAAATCCGCAAGGCCTGGACGCCTGCGGCCACTGCCCCTCCTGCCGCTACTTAACCGCCGGCACCCACCCGGACCTGCTCCTCCCGGCCAAGGATATCCCCCGGGAGGGGTCCATCGGCATTAAACGGCTGCGGACCATGCTGGGCCAACTGGCCACCACCAGCCACGACAAGCGCAGCGTGGTCGTCCTCGTCGGCGCCGAACGCCTGACCCGGGAAGCGGCCAACGCCTTCCTCAAAACCCTGGAAGAACCGGCCCCCGGCATTACCTTTATTTTAACCGCCAGCCACCCGGAAGCCTTGCCGGAAACCGTCCGGTCCCGCCTGGCCACCTACCTCTTCGCCCCCCTGCCGGCCGCCGATGTCGCCGCCCTCCTCACCGCCGCCGACCTCCCCTACCGGCCGGCCCAGATCGACCTGGCAGCCCGGCTCTCCGGCGGGTCGCTTGCCAAGGCCCGCCGCCTTTTGGAGGACGAAAGCCTGCTGACAGACCGCCAGCAGGTCTTTCGCCTCCTCGATGACCTGCCCCGCCGCCATCCCGGCCTCCTGGTCGACGACCTCCAGACCCTCTGCCGGGCGCCCGGTGAAAAACGCCTGGACCGCACCGCCTTAAAGGCGCGGTTGCGACGGTTTTTCGGCTACGCTGAAAGCTATTACCTGGAAGGGATGAAAGCCCTCCTGGGCCTGCCGGCAACGGGGACCACACCGGCCCCCGCCCTGCCCTCTGCCGCTGCCGCCACCGCCATCCTCGCCCTCCTCCGCCAGGGGACGGCCCGCCTGGAAACCGGCGCCGACCCGGCCCTGGTCTTTTTGGTGACCCTCCTCGCCATTCAGCAGCGATTGACCACCACCATCTAGCCGATACAAGGCCTTTTTGGTATAATAGAGCCATCGGCCGCCGCATACCGGCGAGTGGTCACGAAAGATAGGAGAATGTTTATGAAAGAAGCCATTGCGGTGCAATTAAAACCCGCAGGAAAAATATACGATTTTGCTGTCACCGGCCTGCCCCCGGAAGTCGGCAGCCAAGTGGTGGTCCAAACCGACCGGGGCCTAGAGATCGGCCAAGTGGTCAAGTCCCCCCACCTGGTCAAGGAAGAGGACCTGAAGGCCCCCCTGACCCCCATCGTCCGGCTGGCCACTGTTGAAGATATGATTGCCGCCCGTGAAAATGAAAACCGCTGCCGCGAAGCCTTCGGCATCTGCGAACGTAAAATTGCAGACCACAAGCTGGACATGAAGCTGGTTGATGTGGAACGCACCCTGGACGGCAATAAGCTCATCTTTAACTTCATCGCCGAGGAACGGGTGGATTTCCGCGACCTGGTCAAAGACCTGGCCAGTGTCTTCCACACCCGGATTGAACTGCGCCAGATCGGCGTCCGCGATGAGGCCAAACTCATCGGCGGCATCGGCATCTGCGGCCGCACCCTCTGCTGCCACAGTTTCCTAACGGAATTTAACCCGGTCTCCATTAAAATGGCCAAGGAGCAGGGCCTGTCCCTGAACCCGTCAAAAATCAGCGGCTGCTGCGGCCGCCTGCTCTGCTGCCTCAACTACGAAAACGACAACTACTGCGAATGGCATAAAACCTGCCCCGGCTGTACCGCCGCTGATGTGGCCGCTAAAATGCGGGCTGACCGGGAAGCGGACAGCCAGGACAGCAAGAGCAAGGAACCCTTTGCCCACCTGGACGCCAAGCCCATCGGCCAGGGGACCAAGGCCGAACCCCCAAAGACCCAGGCCAAAAAGGCTGACCAGCCCTCCCCGGCCAACAAGGGCCGGCGAAAAGACGGCCAGGGTCAAGCTGGGCAAAAAAATAAGCGCCCCCCGAAAAAGCACCGGTCCGCCGCCAACGACACGGAAATCATCGTCGAAAACGCCGAGCCCCTGGCCGACGACAAACGGCTGCGGAAGGGCAACCGCTTCCATAAATTCGACCGGAAAAACCGGTCCGGAAGAGACGGCAAGCCCCCCCGCCGAAAGGACGGCGACCACCGCAACAAAAAGCACTACTTCTCCAAGGGCAAATCAAATGACAAAAAAAGCTGATCTCACCGCCGGCTGTTTGTTCAGCGACATCGGCATCAACGATTGGGCTTTGTACGAACGCGCCGGCGGCCTGCGTCACACCATTGACGCCTACCTGCTGGCGCGTTACGTTGAAAGCCATCTGCCGCCGCCCCGCCGGGCCTTTGACCTGGGCAGCGGAACGGGCATCATCACCCACTTGTTGGCGGCCGCCTGGCCCACTGCCCGCCTGGTCGGCCTGGAACTCCAGCCTGACCTGGTGGCCTTGTCCACCGCCAGCGCCCGGCGCAACGGCCTTGACCCGGCCCGCCTGTCCTTTATCCAGGAAGACCTGCGCCAGCCCCGTCCGGACCTGGCCAACCGGGCTGACCTGGTGGTGGCCAACCCGCCCTTTTACCGGATCGGTCACGGGGCCGCCGCCCGGTCTGACGAACGCACCATCGCCCGGCATGAAACCCACCTGGACCTGCCCGCCCTCTGCCGGGCGGCCCGCTATTACCTCCGCCAAAAGGGACGGTTTTGCCTGGTCTACCGGGCCGCCCGCTTAGACGAACTCATCAGCTGTTGCCGAGACTTCAACTTAAAACCCCTGACCCTCCAGCCCTACCAATCGCGCCGGTCAGGCCGCATTAGCCTGGCCGTCCTGGACTGTCAGTTTGAAGGCCGCGGCGATTTTACCCTGGCGCCGCCCATCCTCTTGGACTGACCCCCGCCGGAAAGGAGCCCTATGTCTACCCTCTACCTCTGTGCCAGCCCCATCGGCAATTTAGAAGACGTGAGCCTGCGCCTCATCCGCACCTTAAAGGAGGTCAGCCTCATCGCCTGCGAAGACACCCGGACCAGCGCCACCCTCTTGGCCCGTTACGATATTCATAAACCCCTGACCGCCTACCACGACCACAACAAGGCCCGGGAAACAGACCGCCTGGTGGACCACCTAACCGCTGGCGGCGACCTGGCCCTCTTAACCGACGCCGGGATGCCCTCCGTCTCCGACCCGGGCTATGAACTCTGCCGGGCCGCCCAAGCCGCCGGCCATACGGTCACCGTCATCCCCGGCCCCTCGGCGGTCCTCACCGCCCTGGTCCTGTCCGGCCTGCCGACAGACCGGTTCGTCTTTGACGGCTTCCTGCCCAAAAGCGGCAAGGCCCGCCGCCAGCGGCTGGCAGAATGGGAAAAGGAGCCCCGCACCATCGTCTTTTTTGAAGCCCCCCACCGGGTCCTGGCCAGCCTAAGCGATTTACAGGCCCACTTCCCCGACCGGGAGGTCGCCATCTGCCGGGAACTCACCAAACGCTTTGAAGAAGTCCGCCGGGATAAGCCGGAAAAACTCCTGGCCCATTTTACCGCCAACCCCCCGCGTGGCGAATTCGTCTTCGTCATGGCCGGGGCCGCCGATGAAGGCCCGGATGATGACGCCGCCCTGGCCTACGCCGCCGACCTCCTTGCCGACGGCATGCGGACCAAAGAAGCGGCCAAAACCGCCGCCGACCGCTTCGGCACCTCCTCCCGGGCCCTTTACCAGGGGCTCCTTGCCACCAAGCAAGCAGCCGCCCCTGAAAAGGCCAGCGAGGATTGACCGGCCCCGGCCGCTTAAGCCCCCACATAAAAAGGCCCCTCTTCCATCTCACTTGAGACGGAAGAGGGGCCTTTGCCCATTCCTAAGCCGGCAGGCTAAGGCTGCTTATCTTCTTCGCCCGCTTTTAAAAGGTCCCGGATCTCCGTAAGCAGGTCTTCTGCCGACGGCGCCGGCGCTTCCTCTGCCGGGGCCTCCTCATGGATGAACTTTTCCTTGCTCTTTTGCAAGAGGCGAATCACCGTAAAGATACAGAGGGCGATGATTAAAAAATTGATGATGCTGTCGATGAACATGCCGATGTTCAGCGTATTCGCTTCCTGGATGACCTTGCCGTTTTCCATCACGGCCGGCGTCAGCTCGTACTTGATATCGCTAAAGCTGATTCCCCCGGTCACCGCACCGATAAGGGGCATGATCACATCGGTCACCAAAGAGCTGACGATCTTACCGAAGGCCCCCCCGATGATCACACCGACGGCCATGTCGACGACATTGCCCTGGTTGATAAAGTCCCTAAAATCCTTTACAAACGATCCCATGGTCTGTCTCCCACGCTCCCTTTTTGACTGGTTTCAACCCCTTTATTTGCGGCTCAGCAACTGACGCACCTGGCCCGGCATGGGTAGGTGGTCTGTCAGGTTATAGCGTTTGGACAGCCGGTAACCGGCCACAAGGGCGACAAGGCAGCCGACCAGTTTAAAGCCTTTGCGCAGCAGGATCGGCAGGCCTTTAATCAGCACGATCCCCTTTAAAAATTTTTTCATCATTTGAATCCTTCCTCTCTATTGTCTATCACCACAAGAGCCTTTATGGACAGATACCCGGCTTGGGCCCTTTTTATACAAGCCCGGCACATTTTTAACAAACCAGCCCTCTGTGTTGAGCCAATTTTAAATTAATCCCTTTACATTGATACAAATTTCAGAAAAAGCGGGTCATGGCCGTATCCTAAGCGGCCCAAGCATGGTATAATAGGGCGAGAAGTGCTCAAAAAGGAGGTTTTTTTATGCAGGAACTTGTTGCAAACTTTACGGATACCATTAGCGGCTGGCTTTACAGCTATATTTTGGTATTCCTGCTCAGCGGCGTGGGGATTTACTTCACCATTCGCCTGGCCTGTGGCCAAGTCACCAACTTGGGCCATATGTTCAAGCTGCTCGGTGAAACGACCAGCACCGCTAAGCATGAAAACGGGATTACACCGTTTAAGGCTTTTTGTATTTCCGCCGCCTCACGTATCGGGACGGGGAATATCGTCGGGGTGGCGGTGGCCATTTCTCTGGGGGGCCCGGGGGCGGTCTTCTGGATGTGGGTCCTGGCCTTTCTCGGCGGTGCGTCCAGCTTTATTGAATCCACGCTGGCGCAAATTTACAAGGTGAAAAACCCGGACGGCACCTACCGTGGCGGCCCGGCCTACTACATCACCCAGGTTTTAGGCAGTAAGAAGATCGCTTACTTATTCGCTGTTATTATTTGTATTACCTACGGCTTCTGCTTCAATGCCATGCAGGCCAATACCCTGGCCGGCGCTGCCAAAACCACCCTCCACCTGCCCACCTGGGCCACCGGCCTTATCCTGGCCCTTTTGGCCGGCTGGATCTTTTTCGGCGGCGTCCACCGCATTGCCGATGTCACAGGGAAGATTGTGCCGGTGATGGCGGTCATGTATATCTTCGTGGCCCTTTTTGTCTTTGTGAAAAACATCAGTTTTGTCCCGGAAATGTTTTCCATCATTTTTAAGAACGCCTTCGGCCTCCAGGAATTCGGTGGCGCTGCCATCGGGGTAACCATTATGCAGGGGGTTAAACGGGGCCTCTTCTCCAACGAAGCCGGGATGGGGTCTGTCCCCAATGCGGCAGCCACGGCAGACACCTCCCACCCGGCCAAGCAGGGCTTTGTCCAATCCTTGGGCGTTTATGTGGACACCTGGTTTGTCTGCACGGCAACGGCCTTCATCGTCCTCCTGGGCGGCCAAGACTTCTACGGCGGCGACTTACAGGGCTTGGAAATTACCCAGCAGGCCCTGGCCAATGAGGTCGGCAGCTGGGGGATCACCTTCTTGTCCATCTGTATTTTCCTCTTTGCCTTCAGTTCCATCATCGGCAACTACTATTACGGGGAATCCAACATCGGCTTTATGGGGGGCAACAAGACCCAGCTGAATATCTTTCGGATCCTCTGCTGCTGCCTGCTCTTCCTCGGCAGCGTCGGCGATTTTTCCATCGTCTGGAACTTCGGCGATATCTTCATGGGCATCATGGCCATCATCAACTTGGTTGTTATTTTAAAAATTGGTGGCATTGCCCTGGAAACCTACCAGGACTACAAGGCCCAGCTCAAGGCCGGCAAAGACCCGGAATTCCACTCGGGACGGATTAAAAGCATCACCACCCCGCTGGAAGCCTGGGACGAATAAGCCCCAAGAAAAAGAGCCCCTTGTCGCATGATCACTCGTAGCATGAGCAGGGAAGACTTTGAAAAATAAGGTCAGACCCTCTACTGAAAAGGCTATGAACAGACCTGTTCATGGCCTTTTTCTTTTGCCGCCATTTTTCCCGACCTGGGCAGGCGGTCCCCCATCCCCCCAGGCTTCCCCTGATCACTTGCCCTTGATGATATGAATGATGATATGAAAAAGGCCGGGACCCTTCCCGGCCTTTTCTCTGCCTTTACTTGACTTCTATCCAGTTTTCGACCATCTGGCCCTTATGCCTTATTTGGTAATCATGTGCATTGGCTGCTTCTAGGATTTCATAATAGGCCCAGTGGGACTTATCCAGGTCGGTAAAGGTCTTTATTTTTTCCGGATTTTTAAGGGTGGTCTTTAACCCTTCTCCATCTACCTTTCTATTAAAGAGGTTGTTGCAGATGGTGACGGCTTCTGCCCGGGTGATTTGTCCATCCGGTCTAAAGGTCCCATCCGGATAACCCCTGATTCTTCCGTTGCCATAGGCTTGGTTGATGGCCTTTTCTGCCCAATGGCCTTTTACATCGGCAAAGGGCGCCGCCGCGGAATTTTCTTTATCCAAGGGCATGATCATTTGGGCAAATTCTGCCCGGGTGATGGGGGCGTTCGGCTTAAATGTGCCGTCAAGGTAGCCCTTCATTAATCCCGCCCGAACCACTGCGTTAATATAAGGATTGTACCAACCGGAGGCCACGTCGCCAAAGGCCGGTTTTTCGGTGTTGGAAACATCCATTTCTTTTAAGAGGGCGATGATTTTGGCACTTTCCGCCCTGGTGATGACGCCATCAGGTCTGATGCTGCCGTCAGGATAGCCGGCTAAATAGGCGGCAGAGGAGCCGTCAATTGCCGGTTTTTCTTCATCGGGCTTCTGCGGCT
>NZ_FNAF01000017.1 GCF_900101835.1 Peptococcus niger | reverse complement strand
CACGAAGGCCGTCTTTCTTACAGGTACCATGAAGCACTTGTAAGATATGCGGTATTAGCAATGATTTCTCACTGTTATTCCCCACTGCTGGGCAGGTCACTCACGCGTTACTCACCCATCCGCCACTAACTCGGGAAAGGTCACTCCGAAGAGGTCTCTTTCCTCCGTCCGTTCGACTTGCATGTGTTAGGCATGCCGCCAGCGTTTGTCCTGAGCCAGGATCAAACTCTCCGTGTTATACGTAAAAGCTCTAGCTCATGTTCACTTAATTCGTACGCTTGTCTGGCTGTTTAATTGTCAAAGAGCTGCCGCTTGCGACAGCTTGTTTATAATACCACGCACGATCAGGCCTGTCAACTCTTTTTTAATAGTTTTTTCGCCACTGCAGATTTTTTAAGATAATCGACAAAAAACCGCCTGACCCAAGGCGTCAGGCGGTTGTGCTTTTATTAGGCTTTGGTAAAGATAACGTCGGTCGTCAGGCCTTGGGCATCTGCGGTGGTATCTACCTTAAAGCCCAGGCCCTCTGCAGCAAAGCGAACGGGCACGATGGTGCGGCCGCTGGCGGTCAGGTAGGGGGCCACGTCCATTTGTTTTTGCACGCCGTTGATGGTGAAGGTCTTTTTGCCGATGGTCATCAGCAGGTCTTTCCCATCCATCTGAATGCGGATGCCCTGGTTGGCGTCATCGTATTCCACTTTGGCGCCGAAGGCTTCCGCCAGAGCCCGCAAGGGCACGAAGGTGCGGTTGTCTTGAATGAAGGGGGCCGTATCCATTTCTTTTTGGTCATTGCCGATGACCAAGGATTTTAAGCCGATGGTCATCCGCACCTGGTTGGCTGCCATGCTTGATGGACCCACCATGATTTGGAAGGGATAGCGTTCCAGGACCTGCCCGGCGGTGTCAAAAGCCCGCAATTCCAAATCAACGGTGCCGTCTTGGTCGGCCTTGAACTTCAACTTACCCTTGCCGGAGGCTAAAAAGCCGGCTGGATCAACCACCGATGCACTTACCTTGGCACCGGCATTTTCTTTCCGGATAACAGCAACACCTAAGGACTTGGCCCGCTGGTCGGTTTTTTTCAAGCTGATGTCGGTCAAGAGTTCCTGCCCTTTTTGGGCCCGGGTCTGTGCAAGATTGAAATCCCCTGTTTGGCTTTCTCCCGGGGTGTTTTGTGACGGATTCTTGCGCACAACAAGGCTCTTATTAACGGTCCGGTCACCATACATCAAACTTACATTGATGACACTGCCTTCCGGAGCATCTGAAGCAACGGTAAAGCCGCCGTTAACGAAGCTGCCGGCGACGATGGGTCCGCTATAGCTGTAAATCACGTCACCGGAAACATCAGCCTTGTTGACGGTGATTCTGGGCTTAACGGTACTGCCGGGCTTGACTTCTGCCGGGTAAGCCGCCGTCAAGACCCCCTTTTGCTGGGCGTCACCAGTCTGGGCCTTGGCCTTGGTTTTCGCCGCCACAAAATGGTTGCCGGTCCCTGCCATCTGCACATGTACCGTGTCGCCTGAAGCGGCCGCGCGCGGTAAGGAAAGGGTCAAAGCCCCCTTGGTCACATCGTCAGCGCTCAAGTTGCCCCGCACGTACTGGTCGCCCATAACAATATGATACCAGTCCCCGGCCTTGGCCCCCTGGTAATGGAGGGTCGCTTGAGCTCCCCCGACAGTGACATCATCTATGCTGACGCTGTCCGCCGCCTGCCCCACTTGAGGCGCCAAGCCCAAGAGTAAGGCGCCGGTGCAAACAAGACTGATTCCTTTTTTATTCATATGTCCTCCCGCTTTCCATCAATTAAATCAATCAACATTTAGCCCTGTATTTCAATAACCTGCTTGTCTTTAACGCCGCTGACGCTGGTGGTGAATCCCATGGCATCGGCCACGAAACGAATGGGCACCATGGTGTGGCCATCTTCGGTCACATAGGGGGCCACGTCCATAAAAGCGACCTGCCCGTTATTCCGATAATAGGTCATATCCACCGACATTTCCAGCCGGCGGTCTTTATTTTCAATGGTAATCGTCCGGTCTTCCGGATGGTAGGCCACCTTAAAGCCGAAGGCTTCAGCCGTGGCGCGCAAGGGAATGAAGGTGCGCCCGGCGGTCACTTTCGGCGCCTTGGGCAAGGTCTGGGTCGTACCGTCAACGATCACGTCGGTTCTCCCCAGGTAGAAGGTCACTGCCGTTCCGTTGGCCGCTTCCGCCGGCTGGGCCAATAAAAGGCCCCCGCTCAATAAAGCGACGCTTAAAGCACCACAAACGACTTTTTTCAGTTGCTTTTTACTTTTCAATCTGCATAGCTCCTCTCAACATACAAGAGCTATGATACCTCAATCCCACTGAAAATGGGCATCAAGTCGATGACAATCTACCCCACCGCCTCGGGATCCCACCGGCAACTGTTACCAAATCAAGAACAAACGCTCTATTTTTTGCAACGATTTCTGCTTTCTTCCCGGTTTCGCCTCCGGCTGCGGTTACAATTTAGTAACGCACCGCCGACACCGCCTATAAGCATAGACCCCGGCGTCTTTTTTAGCAAGGGGGCTTTTATAAGAATTGATGGCAAAATTCCTCCTTCACCCCGGCAGAGGCCGAAGCCCCAGTGCTTACCCCTGCCGGTTAATCCGGCGCCACAACCGGACTGAATGGCGGACGAACAGGGCCACCACCCCCAGGACCACCCCACAGGCAATGGTCAACTCCCCATAACCGACAAGCGTCAACAGGGAATAGACCGGCCCCGCCGTCGGCACATAGAGGTCGCGAAAGGCAAATATCGTCAACACGGATATGCCCGCCGGGAAGGTAAAGCTGGCGAAGGTTACCGTAAAGGGCAGGCGGCGAAACCGCCCCGCCTGGGCGTAGAGCCAAAAGAGAAAGCCTTGGCTCAATAAGAAGAGGACCACCGCCAAGCCCGGGGCAACCTTCGGAAGCCCGGCCAATAAGCTCATCAGCAGCACACTCGGCGCTGCGCACATAATCGCCTTGCTGGGCCTCATCTCCTCCGGCAAGGGATAGCGCAACAAGCGCAGCAGGATCAAGGGCGTTAAAACAAAATAAAAGACGGCGCTGTAAACAGCCACGCCCCAGGCCAAGCGCCCATACCCCATAGAGGCCCCGGTAATTGCGGCCACCGCAATCCCCAGGAAAATCAGATACCAGACCGGCGTGACCTTGCGCAAGGCAAACCCGTCCCGGACCTGCCTCTGAAAAAACACAGCGATCACCGCCAGGTTGCCTGCAAAGGCCGCCGACCAAAGGCCCCTGGCCAGGGCCGGATTAAGGGACTCCAGCTGAACGCACATAAAGTAGGCCGCCATAATCCCCGTTTGATAGGCCGCCAAGCCGCCCAGGGTGCCCAGCTCCTTCGCCGCCAGCCCCGGCGTGTACAAGGCCCGCCAAGCCATTAAGGCCATCACCGTCAAGGTAAACCCGGCCGCTACCGGCCGCAAATCCACCGGCCCACTATAGGCCACGGCGTTGGCCATACTGGTCAACCCTAAGCAAATGGTCATCCATTGGGCATCCGCCTCCCGCAAAAAATCGTTTGCCTGCCGCCAGCAAGACCGACCGCCCGCTTGAGCCTTCATCGGACTCACCCCTCTCGATTAAAGCTACAATAAAACCGACCCTGCAGCTGCAGAGCCGGTTGTCCTAGGCTTTCTTATCCCTTAAATCAATAGTTTTTGAAAATGACGCTGGCAGTGGTGCCATCGTTGTTTTGCGTCGTGCTCACCTTAAAGCCCATGGCTTCTGCCGCAAAACGCACCGGAATCATGGTGCGGTCAACGCCGGAAACAATGTACGGCGCTACATCCATGGCCCGGGTCTGCCCGTTAACGGTGTAGTTCTTTTGACCGATTGGCATGGCAATCGTGTTGCCATCCAATTCAATGTTCACCACGTAATTTTTATCATCAAAGGTCACCTTGGCGCCAAAGGCCTCCGCTACGGCACGCACAGGCACAAAAGTACGGTCATCACGGATAATCGGCGGCGCATCAATGGCCTTTTTCTGCCCATTGATCATCATCTCTTTAGAATTGATGTTCATAATGACACCGGTTTTGCCGTTTGGTACGCCGGGGACATCTCCCTGCTCAGAAGAGCCGTCCCGGCCCACCACGGTCAAGGTAACCGTATCGGTACAACCGCCGGCCACGGCGGTGACGATAACCTTCTGACCGATGTATTTCTCATCTTTTTTCACTGTAAAGCCGCCCTTGGACCGACCGGCATTTTCCATTGCAACGCCCGTATAGGTAAATATAGCGGTGGACGTCACGTCCATCTTCTCGCCGTCTTTATTTTTCAAATATGCCTTCGGCTGAACGGTCTCGCCCAACTTAACCTTGGTGGAGGGGTATTCCAAAAGCAGTTCACTCGGATTGGCAAAGTCTGCCCCCACCGGAACTTTTAAGGTCAAGTCATCGACGATGGTATTGCCGGAAACATACTGAATTTCATAATAGGCCGCCTCTTTGGCCGGGGTAAAGCGCAGACTCAGTTCCTGACTGCTGTTACGCGTTCTTAAGTCTTGATCTAAGATATTAAACTCTTGCGCATCTCGGCGATCCATCCGCTTGCCGTCTTTATCATAGGGAACGAACTGCAAGAAGTCCGAAGAGGACGGCTTGTAGTCGCGGTCAAAGCAGACCGTAAGGGTTTGCGCCCTTTTGTCTTTGATGATGGTCGGCTCTGCAAGGGTCATACTGGCCGGTTTCACTTTAACGCCATCTAAAGTCACCGTATTCTCAAACCGGGAACCTCTTTCCGGAATGATTTCAACGGTCAATTTATCGCCGGCCCGTAAATTTTTAAGCATCGGGTATTGGGTCGGCGTCAACTCAAGCACCTCTTGATCGTACTTGCGGATAACCCCCGCTCCCAAACTATACTCACGACCATCTGCCGATGTCAGGGTAACCCGAAAGACATCTCCCGCCTCTACCCCCTTGGTAAAGACCAGGACCTTTTCCGTATCCTGGGTAAAGTTGTAAATATCTACGCTGTGCTCCGTTTCAGCGGCTTGTGCCGGCTGTGGCGGCACCACGCCCCCTGCCGTTGAGAAAATAAACGCGAACGCCGTTAAGCCGGCCATCAATTTTTTTCTAATCACGGTTTTGCCTCCTTTGTCAATCATCACATGATAGATACATTATACCATAGAGATGGGCAGGGAACAATTCACCCGGCATAACAAAAAAATGACAATCCTCATTCAAGTCCAGTCACACCGGTCAAGACGCCACCGGCTCATCAGCCAAACGGCCGGACCGGCGCTTTCTTTGACCGGTCCGAAAAAAGCACAAAAAAAAAGCACCTGCACAAGGCAGGTGCTACGATGGATTGATCGTATCTCTAAGCAAACAATACATTAGGGGCGTTGTTTGTTTTTTTGTCGATGCTTAACTTAATCTTTTTACGTTTCAGTGTGTACAACCTCCAAAACCGAATTAAAAGACAAGGTTTCGTCAACCGTTTCCTGATAATACGTACATAAGGCGTGCAACAAGTTTTTGATGTGAGCCCCTCTACTTGGCAAAAGGCCTATCTTTTTTTGCGGGTACGATCAATACTTCTTACTGACATACTATCACATGATTCAGACAATTACAATAGCTGCTAAAGAATTTTTTTATGTTTTTTTCTTAACTGTCAAGACATACGTTACACCTTGAGAAATACTCCTCTCCTACCTGATTAGGACTTTTGAAGTCTAGACTTGTTTTTGCCGTTCGGTTATAGAGGTCTTCATGTTTCTGTACTTGCTTTTTCAGTTCCCTTTCGCTGGTGAATACTTTTCTTCTATAAAGAACCTTTCCGTCTTCATTGTTGACCCGGCGTCTGATCTGTGATTCGCCAACTTGATATTTATCTTCCAAGACGGGATAGCCTCTCTTCCCGGATAAGTATTCTTCGACGATTTTCTTCTTCAATTCATAACTGTATTTTGCCATAAAAAGCCCCCAAAGGTTGGACTTCTTGGTCCAACCCTTGGGGGCAAGGCAAAGGCCCTATTAAAGAATGTCTTTCCAATTAGGAGGAAAACCCATAAATTTATAGTTGACGTAGTCTTGGTATTTATTAAAGGTATTTTCTAAATCTTTTAAAAGGGATTCCCATTGATCGTTTGAGTTTAGGAGTCTCTTTATGATTAAAAGAATGGGAAATATTTTATTTTGCTTGCCCTTATATTGTTCGTTTTCAGAATAAAGACGGGGAGTTTCCTTTAAAGGCATATTATAAAGTCGAGTGTAATGGGCGCAAATATTTCTAACTTCAACAAGACATAAAATCCAATTTTTTAAATATTTAGGGTTTGTGTTGTAATAATTAGAAATTTCTTTTTGATCTTCATCCTTAAGAATACTAAATAAAGAAGATAAATTTCCAAAAGACATGAGCTCAACAGATACCCAGATTGGAAACTTTCCATCGTATTTTCCTAGGTGGTGTTTAACAAATGGTTTATTCTTTTGCCTGTCAACTTCGTTGCTCAGATTCTCATTTATGATGGAATATATGGTTTGACCTTTTTTATTCCTTTTATCAATGAAATTATCTTCATGCATAAGTACATCAGAACCATACGTAATAGCTAGGTGATAAGCAATTTGAGTTCTAAGCTCTATTTCAATTTGCTCAATAGTTCTAATGAGCTTGTTTTTAAACTGGCTATCAAAGCAATAAAGATTAAAGAGATGCTCGATAGTGATATGATTTTTATAATGCTCTTTATTATTATGTTTTTTAAGACCAATACCATAACCTGAAAGTCTGTAATAATTAACTTTTTCCAAAATTTCTGTTGCATAAACTTCATCTTTGATTGTTAAGTTATGGTCAACTTTTAATTTAATAATTTGATCTTCGTAGTTTAAAGCAGGTTTTAATGTCATATAAGTTCTCCTTAATATAAAAAAGCCCTCTCCGTGGTCCGCATGTAGAAAATCTACATTAAGCGTGGAGAGGTTCTGTTAAATTAAGTATAACATAGACCTAGTCAAAGTCAATAACATACATGAGAAAAGAAATAATCTTAACTGTCAAGACATATGTTACACTTTGAGAAATACGCTTCTACTACCTGATTAGGACTTTTGAAGTCTAGACTTGTCTTTACCGTTCTGCCAGGGGGAGTAGGGCCGCGTCTTTCTGATCTGGATCCCCGGGCTCTCCGCTATTTTCTGAAACAGGCCAAGTTTGTCGGTACCTTCTTCATCATTGACGAACTCTGCTCCATTGCCTACCTGTACTTTATGCCCCGGGTATTCTCCTCTTATTGGATATTCAGCTCCCGCTTTAACCCTTCGGTCAAAACCCGTGAAAAGTTAATATTCTTTTCTGTCGCCAAAAGATCCAGCCACACCGGAACGGTTAATGTTTTCTTCCGATACATTTCTTTTATTTGCGCCCTTTGGTAGGGCATCCACACGGAAACGAGGAGAATTTCCTGCCCATCTGATAACCCCCGTCTAAGGGTTTCAATCGGCGTTGCAGCCGGATAGGCCCCGTCATCGTCTAAGTTTAAGGCAATCAAAGCTTTAGCAGAGGCAACGACGTCTTCTAAAGTTTCCTCATAAAGTCCATTCGTCTCCAAGTCCGGTACGGTGAAAAAGTACCCGTCATCTTCCCGTTCAATCACTACAGGATAAGTCACTTCATCGGTCAAAGCCATCATATCACCCCTCATAAAAAAATGGGAGGAAGCCGGTCACCAACCGGCTTGCCTATAGATGCTTTTCAAGGTCTTTGGTGTTAGATCCTTTGTTGGGTGCGGAACGGTTACCGTTCCGGATTTATTCGGGTGTCTAAATTGGTAATGATCCCCTTTTACCCGAACTAAGACCCAACCATCATCCTTAAGCAGTCGAATGACCTCCCGGGATGATTTAGTCATCTTATACCTCCCAAATTCATTTTAACACGTATTAAACACGTGTCAATACCTTCCTATTGTTTTTCATAAAAAACGGGACACCTGGCGGGTGTCCTTAAAAGCTTATGGATGGCTTAGTTTTTGAACATTACGTTTGCAACGGTGCCATCGGTATTTTTGGTGAAGTCGGCAGTGAAGCCGAAGGGTTCAGCGGCAAAGCGGGCGGGAATCATGGTGCGGTTGGCGCCGGGTTGGATGTAAGGCGCGACGTCCATGGTCATGGATTTGCCGTTAACGGTGTAAACTTTAGACCCGATGGGCATTTTCACAACGTCTTTCCCCAGTTCAATGGTGACCACCCGGGTGGCATCGTCAAAGGAAACTTTGGCACCGAAGGCTTCGGTTACCGCACGAAGGGGCACAAAGGTCCGGGAATTTTTAATCACAGCCGGGGCATCAATAATCACTTTTTCTTCGTTGACAAGCATATCTTTGGAATTGATGGTCAATACGATGGACGTTTTAGAAGCGGCCTGTTCATCTTCTTTAACCGTAAGGGTCCGGGTTACGGCACGGGTTCCATCAACAGCGGTCACCCGGATGGTTTCACCGATGTATTTCTTATCTGCTTTAACGGTGAAGCCGCCTTTTTCCCGGCCTTTTTCTTCAATGGCATCGCCGTCATAAGAGAAGGTGGCCCGGTCAGAGACGTCCAGGGTGTCGCCGTCTTTATTTTTCAGGTAAACCTTGGGGGTCACTTTTTCACCCGGTTTAACGGTGGTCTTCCCGTAATCCAGGACCAGCTCGGTGGCTTCAGAGAAGTCTGCACCAATGGTCAGCTTCTGGGTTAAGTCAGCAACAACGGTGCCCTTGCTCGCAAACTCAACAGTGTAGTAGGCAGCGCCTTTCACCGGGGTGATGGTGAGGTCCATGCTGTGTTTTGACAGGCTAACCTTGCTGCTGGCCTTGTTGTCAGCATTATCCTCCAGCTTATAGCCGTCCTTGGTGTAGGCGGTTAATTTAAGTTCATCGCCCTCTTGTGCTTCATAGTCTTTATCAAAATGAACGGCGACGGTTTGTTTCTCTTTATCGCGGACCAAAGAAGCCGGATCCGTGGTCATTTTGGCCGGACGATTTTTGATGTTATCAACATAGGTGGCTTGCTCGCTTGTTGTCAGCTCAGACTCAAGGTCTTTATCGGCAAATACCTTGACAGACAGTTGGTCACCGGAGAGAAGGGGATCCCCATCTCCGTTTTTGCCAAAGGTCAATTGGAAGTCATGCAGACTTTCATCTTCTGTCATGGCCTCTTCCTTGATCATTTTTGCCTCTCCGCCGGGGTGCTGCAGGTAGGCCCGGACCACATTGCCCTTTTTAAGCCCGGAAATGAAAATGCTGTAGGCGCCGGTGTCGGCTTTTAAGCCGGGAAATTGAACATTAACCTGGCTCTCTTGTTCTTCCTGATTTCCTGCCGGGGTTCCCGGGTCATCTGCAAATACCGGTTGAACCGGGGTGACGGCGAAGCCGGCGGCAAGGGCGCCGACCATGGTCAATGATACGATGCGTTTTTTCATGCTGTGCATATGCTTCCTCCTTTGATGCGCTCCGGATGGTTTTTTAGCTAAATTCAATATATCACAGCCCCGGCAAAAGCTCAATTTAAAATCGGGAACAATCCGGTGACAATTAACCGGGCCACTTGGTCCAACCGCAGGGCACAGGAAAAGCGCCGGCCCCCTCTCAAGCCTTCTCTATGCCTTTGCCGGCTTTATGCATTCCCACTTTTCTTTTTCTCCGATGGCCCTGCCTCTCTCTTGCGCTCAGGCCCGACTGCTCCGGCGCCCCTTCCGGACCGGAGCGACAGGCCGAGACCGCCGTCCCGGCTTCAAGGCGGGCAACCTGCCTCCATGGGCCTGAAGCGGTTTTTGCAGACGGGTATGGCGGCCTGCCCTTGAGCCGGTCACTGCCCATATCCGGGCATAAAAAAGGACACCCTTACGGGTGTCCTTGAAATAATCGGTTAAGATTATTTGTTGAATACAACGCTAGCAGTGGTGCCATCGGTGTTGTAAGTCGGGGTGACTTTGAAGCCGAGGGCTTCTGCTACGAAACGAACCGGAACCAGGGTGCGGTCGCCGGAGATGTACGGCGCAACGTCCATGGTCATTTCTTTGTCGTTTACTTTGTATTCTTTTTTGTCGATGGTCATAACGACTTTTTTACCGTCCATTTCAGTGGTAACGGTACGGTCTTTTTCATTCCATTCCACTTTAGCGCCGAAAGCTTCAGCGAGTGCGCGGTAAGGAACGAAGGTGCGGTCGTTTTTGATCAGAGCAGCCGTATCGGTAGCAACGATGTTGTTGTCAACGATAACGTCTTTGCTGCCGATGGTCATAACAACAGTGGTGTCTGCATTGGATGCAGTTTTACCAAAGGTGTATTTCAGGTTGCCGGCATAGTATTTGCCATCTTTGTTGCGGACATACACTTGGATGTCAGCGGTGACCGGTTTGTCAGAGGTCAGGCTTAATTCGCCGGTACCCTTATCAGACAGGTCGCCAGTGTTGTTCACGGTGGCAGATACTTTAGCGGTGTCGTCGCTAACGCTTTGGATGGTTACAGCGCTGGTGTCATAGCCGCCGCCACCGAGGGCAACGGTTTTGCCATCGCCATCAACCAATTGGAAGATGACTTTGTTGTTGGCGCCAACAGCCCCTTTGTTATCCAGGAACTTGATGTTGCGGCCATCTTGAGCAACGGTCAATTCTGCTTTTGCAGACAAACCTTCACGCTCGGCAACAGCGGTAACGGTGATTTTAGAACCGAGGTATTTTTCATCGTCTTTAACGGTGAAAGAACCGTCATCTGTGTCAAATTCTTTTACAGCATAGCCATTGTAGCCTAAGGTTACGCGTTTTTCGGATTTCTTTTCAACGCCGTTTTCGTCAACGAGGACGATGGTCGGGGCTTCAACGTCAGCTTCTAATTCAACACTTTCGGTATCGTAATCAATTTTCAAGTCTTTTGCGGTACCGAATTTAGCGATTTCGAAGTTAACAACGACTTTCTTCCCGTTTTTCAGGCCCAATTGAACGGAATATTTCCCTGCTTTCAGTTCTTTTTCAGAAACGAGGGTGTAGTAATCCTTGTCTTCGCCAGCATTGTTTTTGACCGGTTTTACATAGAATTGATCATCATCAAGATCCATGCTGTCCGGCTGACTTAAAACTTTAACGTATTCTTTAGGATCACCGGAATCAAAAATCGGTTCGCTTGTAATTTTACTCTTCATCACATTGTTGTTGATGTCTTTAATTTGAATGTGAACAAAGTCTTCCATGCCTTTGGTCTTGAAATCGCTGTTCCAAGCCAGGGCATTTTTCGGTGCCTTGGTCAATTCAATGTAAGAAGCCTCAGATTTTTCAACAACAACGTTTTCTAAGGTAGCATCAATATCGCCAACGGTGATGTAGAGCTTATAGGTGCCATACACATCACCGGTCAGTTTAACTTCTGCTTCACCGGTGTAGTCAATCTTGTCAGAGGTCTTATCTAAAACCAAGTTGGCAGAGTTGGTGTCAAAGTCAACAACCGTGCCTTTATCGGCCAAGATCGTGCCTTCTTTATCTTTATAAGCAACTACTTTAACTTTAGTTTCCTTTAAACCATTTGCATCAACAGTAATTTTCTTATCGCTTTTGTTCTTATCTTCGGTTAAAGTGGCAAGTTCGTTACCATCTCCATCCAAGACTTTGATGCATTTAACGTCTTCGTCCGGTCTAACTTTGACCAGTGCATCACTATTTTCATTGATGCGGTATTGGGCCAAATCAGAAATGTTTTCAATTTTGGCTCCGGTCGGAACGATAGCTGCATTAAAGCGATAGTCGCCTTCTTTGTGGAACTTAACGTTCATCTCATTAACGCCTTTTACAGGAGTAGTAATTTTGTAAACGCCCTGCATTTCAGCGCCGTTAGAGTCTTTGTAATTTTCCACTGTGTCCATAAATTCAACACTGTCGTTGCTGGTACTGTTGGTGCCGGCCCACACAACGATTTCATTGGTGCCAGCTTCAGCCGATAAGCCAGTGGCTGTTTTTAAGCCTACACGAACTTGGGTAACATCGCCCACATCACGTGTATCATCTTCAACTTCCACATAGGACCGGTCTTTTGACGGATCGGTATCAGCTGCGAATAACGCACCTGCCGGAACTAAGGTCAGCAGGAAAGACAGGATAGTCAGAAGACTGACTACTTTTTTAGTTGTCTTTTTCAATATATTTCCCTCCCAAGATAATATCTGCAGGTATGCCCCACCTGCGGGGGTTGCAGTCTAACCCTCTGCGTCGGGTTTGCGGGACTTACATGAGAACTCGCCGTCTCAAAGCCTGCGCGTATCATCCATGCCGACTAGCGGCGGTGCCGTCTACTGTCGTAGTGGCGGCGAAAGAGTTGTGCTGTGGCCAAACTCCCCCTTTCGACGTTTTTTTGCTATGGATCATACATTGCCGGAAAACCGGCAGGTTAACAACACCTTGTGCTGTTTGTACACCCCAGACAAGGGGTTCTTCTGTATTTGGCGCTTGCCGGACGGATGGTTGGTCGCCCAGTGGTGCCCTCACAAAATAAACCGCTGTCAAAGGGTTCAGGCTTATTATAGCAACGGTGTTTTGCAAAATCAAGGTGAATGCGCCTATTTTTAGCGGTTTGTAGCCATTTTGTCAATTATTTTGAGAATTTGCTTGAAAATCAGCCGGCGGCGGTATATGGGAGATAAGTGGGACCGGGCGGTCATTTGCGCCGGCCGGCGGATAGTTTATAGGAGGGTTTGCTGATGAGGATGACGGATTTACAGCCGGTGGATCCGGCTAAGGTCGTGCCGGCAGATGCGACGCTAGAGGCGCTGGGGGCGCGGCTGGCGGTGCTCCAGCGGGCGCTGGCCAAGAGCGGGCGGTCTGCCTTGATTGTGATTGACGGCTGGGAGTGTGCCGGCAAGGGGAAGCTCCTGAGCCGGTTGGTCCGGGACTTGGACCCCCGGTATTTTCGGGTGGAGCTTTTTGAGGCGCCGACCTCCCGGGAGCGGGCACATACGTTCCTCTGGCGGTATATGCGGGCGGCGCCGGCGGCGGGGGAGCTGGTGATTTTTGACCGGAGCCAGTATTATGAGGTCCTCCGGGCCTGGCACGAGCAGGCGGCGGTCATGGACCGGTATGTGGCGGACATCCGCTTTTTTGAAGACCTTTTGACGGCGGACGGCACCCTGGTGCTGAAGTTTTTCTTACATTTGGACCGGAAGGATCTGAGCAAGCGGGTGGCCAAGCGACGCCGGGCCCTGGTGGCAGAGGGCGATGCGGCGGCGCAGACGGAGCTGGTGGCGAATGCCCTGCCCCTGGCCTATTACAAGGACCATGCGGCCCACTACCGGAGGGTCCTCCTGGCCACGGAGGGGGCGGCTCCCTGGCATGTGCTGGACACCAGCCGGCAGAAGCAGGCGGCGCTGGTGGCGATGACCCTGACCATCCGGGCGCTGGAGGCCCATCTGGCGGCGCCGGCGCCGGGCAATGACCCGCTGGCGCCCTATAAGGCGCCGCCCCTGCGGCCGCAAAAGCCCCGGGATAAGGGGGACTTGTCTGCCCTGCAAGAGGAGCTGGGTGACCTCTTGCTGGAAATTTATCGGCGGAAGATTCCGGTGGTGGTGGTTTTTGAGGGGACGGACACGGCCGGCAAGGGGGGCACCATCCGTCGGCTGACCAGGCGGATGGACCCGCGGGGCTACCATGTGGCGACGGTGGCGGCGCCGACTGCCTATGATTTGGCCCACCACTACCTGTGGCGGTTTTACCGGGATTTCCCGGAGAAGGGGCATTTGACCATCTTTGACCGGTCCTATTACGGCCGGGTCCTGGTGGAGCGCATTGAGGACTTGACGCCCACGGCCCGGATTGACCAGGCTTATGATGAGATTGTGGCCATGGAGGAGAGCCTCTTGCGCGGCAAGGTCCTGGTGCTGAAGTTTTTGCTGGTTATTGATAAGGAGACGCAGAACGAGCGACTTATTGCCCGGGCCAAGGACCCGGCCAAGCGCTATAAGCTGACGGATGAGGACTGGCGCAACCACGATAAGTACGATGCCTACGCCGCCGCCATGGCGGAGATGGTCGCCCGGACCGGCAAGGCCGTTCCCTGGCAGGTGGTTGACGCCAACAGCAAGCCGGAAGCCCGCCGCTACGTCCTGACCGCCGTCCGCGACGCCCTCCGCCAAGCCCTGGAGGAAGCAGACGCCTGCCGGTGCGACTAAGCCGGGCCGGCTGGGGCAGTGGCGATTTTATTTAATATGATGAAGATAGCAAAATCCCCCCTTGATTGGTCGAGGGGGGATTGGCGCCGATGATAGGGCTTCCGGTCATAAGCGGACGGAAGTCCCGTTCATGGCAAGACCCCACCAACGGCCATTGGTGGGGTCTCTTTTTGTGATTAAATGATTATTAGCATCTCCATGTCTCAGTATAGCAGCCCGGTGCCCGATGGGCAAGTATGCTATACTATCCACAAGGACTTCCAATCCCCAGCTGCTCTAGCAGCGGAGGGGAGGTGACGACAATGCATTTTTATATTTCCTTGCAGTCAGACATTGGTACGCTTATGATAATGCTACTACTCATAAGCGGGCGGAAGTCCCGCTAATGTCAATCCCCCACCAACTGCCATTGGTGGGGGATTTTTTGGTGCAACAATGCATTTTTATTTCCTCGGCTTTAGTATAGCACCCGGGCACCCCGCGCGCAAGTGTGCTAAGCGGTAGGGTGGGCATTCTGTTGCTATAAGGGATTATTTGTTTGGAACTTATGATAGGGCCTCTTCTTTTTCCAGATCTTCTAAAGAATAGACGGCGGTGGGATCTTTCAGATACTCAGCATAGGCGGCGTCAGCATCCTGTCGGTCCAGGTCATCTTCTGTTTTTTCCAATACGGAGCTGCGCACCAGTTCAGCGGTTGATAGGCCTAAGCGCTCCGCATATTTTTGAATGAGGTCTTTTTCATCCTTGTTCACCTGAATTTTAATGGTGGTCATCTGTCCCACTCCTTTTTATTGGGTCATATCATCTGCGGTCGTCCGGGAAATATGACCGGAGGATACCTTGCTCCCTTTCCCATCCTGCCATGCGGTTTTCGCACGATTCGCCGTTTTTTCGCACGATTCCATTTTTCAAGAATCCCTTTAGATGGCCTTTTATCCCGGTTGCATTGCCTGATTTTCGCACGATTCACTGTTTTTTTCGCACGATTTTACCCTGCGGGTGACGCCTTGCTTATCGGTGATGTGGGTTAGGTTCAGTATATCAAAAATCGGGAAATTTTTCCGAACTTTTTCAGCGTCCTGTCCGTCGGCCGGGCGGGCATAAAAATAAACCGCATCAAGTGAGGGGTGGCCTCTCTTGATGCGGTTTAGGTTAAATTGGCCTCAGCGTCCCTTGGCTTGGCCGGTTTGGGACCGGGTAGCGGCGTTTTCGGAGCTGTCCGGATCAGCGCCGGCTGGGGAGTCGCTTTCGTATTTGGCTACGTTGGCCCGTTCGTCAATTTGCTTGGCGGGCTCATATTTTTGACGTTTGAAGAAGATGTCTATGTCCACGAGGTTATCGAGGATGGGTTTGACTTCTGTGGGGTAGATGACAGATTCGACACCGTCAACGACCCAGAAGTCGTTTTTCTGACAGGTGACACGTTTGCCCATGTCTTGCATAAAGGCTTGGTAGGCATTGCCGTGCCAGCCGAGTTCTTTAAAGAGGATGTTGGACATGAGCTGTTCCGGGTCGGCGGTGGGGCCTTGGCCGGTGAAGCTATTGTTGAACATGGCTTTGGCGGCGTTGTTGCCGTAGATTAGGTAGGGGGTGGCGTAGTTGTTGAGCTTGGCTTGGACGGTGCCGTCCGGGGCTTTTAAGCCGAGGATCTCGTAGCCGCCTTCTTCCATCCGCGGACTGTGGTCACCGAAGGCCAGGAGGACGATGGGTTCATCGTCATTTTCAATGCTGTCGATGAGGTTGGTTAGGGCTTTACCGGTGGCGCTAACGTCTGAGAAGTAGTTGTTCAGCATAACGTAGGCCTGGCGGCGCATGCCTTCCTGGAAGGGGAACCACTCTTTGTCCTTGATGCTGACGCAGTTATAGGGGCCGTGGCCCTGCATGTTGGCGGCATAGAGGAAGGTAGGGCCCTGGGCCTTGTAGCGGTCGAGCTGGGCTTTGATGTCCGGCATGAATTGGGCGTCGGGCATGTATTCGCTCAGGTTGTTTTTAAAGTGGTTCTGGGTGTAGAGGAAGTTTTCAAAGCCGAGGTTGGGGTTGCGGTCAAAGCGGGAGTAGAAGTAGCCGTCGTTGGGGTGCATGGCGACGGTGCGGTAGCCGTTTTCAAGGAAATAGCGCACGTTGGACGGGCCGGGGTGGTTGATGTAATTGTCCCGCTTGTAGAGACCGGTGAGGACGCCGGTTTCAATATTGATGGTGCCGCCGCCGTAGACGTCGCTGATCATGTTGCCGGAGATGCAGCGGGCCTGGAGGGCGTGCAGGGGATCGTAGGGGTTCTCACCGGGGAACTGGAGGGTGCTGGGCTTGGCGGCGGAGGAAAAGTCCATGTAGCTTTCCAAGAGGATGGTGATGACGTGGACCTTTTGGTTGGCGGGAATGGGCTGGGACCCGTATTTTTCCGCTAAGGCCTTGCCGTTGGCGGCATTGTAGCCGGCCTCGTCATCGTAAAGAGAAAATTTGGTGTTGTAGCTCATGGAGTAAACCACGCCGTTGGCCTGGTAGCGGTCGGAGTGGAGCCGGTAGGTGATGCCGGTGGAGTCGCACCATTGTTGCTGGTTTTTCAGGTATTGTTCCTTATACAGGGGGGTGCTGGCGTAGACCACGTTGCCGGTACCGGCGGCGATGGCGACGACAAGCAGACCGGCAAGGAGCCGAGAAATTGGATGAAATTTAGTCTTAGGCATAAAGCGAGCAAAGAGGGCAAGGCCGGCAATGCCGGCCAGGGCGTAAAAGAGCAGGCTAAAGTCCATGTCGTGCATATAATGAGGTAATATTTTAAGGGTTGGAATGATTAAGGCGAAGTCATCCGGCTTTAAGGCGGCGTGGCGCCAGTTGATCATGGCCATATTCGCCACGGCAATGCCCATCCAGAAAAGGCCTGAGATAAAGACAGACAGGCGCAGGCTCTGTAAAATGAGCCCGAACAAGAGGACACAGCCGTAAATGGGCAGGAAGTTTAACAATAGGGTTAAGGGGTTGGTAAAATAGCTGGTGAAGAGCCCGGTGGCATAGCCCCACGAGCCCGCGAACAGGACGACAATGGTCAAGACGGCAGCAGCAAGTGCCCCGCCTCCGAGAAACTTGGCAACATCACGTGAAAAAATGCGCTCACACAAGCGCACTGCCAAGGACTTTATTTTTTCTTTTGCGGTCATTCTATGGCCTCCTTTGTTGTTTTCTATGGTTATTCTTGAATGAGTTATCGCTAATTTTAATGTAAAAGGATTAATTGGTGGTCTTATCTTATCATAAGCGGGAGGGCTTTGCACGTTATTGGCGCTGATTTTACAACTATTTTACCATTTGCGGTAAGAGCAGGGCATCGGCAAAAGAAAAAAGCGCCACATTAGCATGATTGAATGCTCTTGCTTTGGCAGGGCTTGCTTATCTTCTGTATATGAATACCAGCAAGCCATGCTTCTGAAAGCCTTTGCATTGACAATATAGGATAAATCCTATAAAATATCCCTATAAAGGAGCGCTTATGAGAAAATTCACGGTAGAATACTTTGAAAAAGAAGATGGAAGCTATCCAGCTGAAGATTTTATTTTATCTTTGGATGTAAAAATGAAGGCTAAAATATTCAGGTCACTTGAACTTTTAGAGATGAAAGGAAATAGCCTTAGAGAACCTTACTCTAAGCATTTGGAAGATGGTATCTTTGAACTAAGGGTAAATCAGGGAAGTGATTCCAGTCGGATTTTGTACTTCTTTGTGGTTAATAACAGGGTTATTTTGACAAACGGTTTTATCAAAAAAACGCAAAAAACGCCAAGATCAGAAATAGAAAAAGCTAAGCAATATCGGGAAGATTATAAGAAAAGATGTGACCAACATGGCTAAGAATTTTAGAGAAACGTTAAATCAAGAATTGCAGGATCCGGATTTCAAAAAAGAATGGGATAATTTGGAAGTGGAGTTTCAAATTATAAAGGCAATGCTTGACGGACGTGATGAACAGCAGATGACTCAGAAAGAATTATCTGAGATGACCGGCATTTCACAAGGCGATATCAGTAAGATAGAAAACGGAAATGCCAATCCCTCTATTCGGACATTAAGCCGGCTGGCATCCGGAATGGGGAAACACGTGAAAATCACTTTCGAAAACAACATGTAGCTTTTTATATGCCGGCAGGGCTTGCTCCCTTGAGAGCGACCGATTAATGCAAGGGCATCTGCCGGTTCACTGATTTTCTTTTGTCCGCTTAAAACGCAATAGCAAAAACCCCGTCTCATTTTTCTTGAGACGGGGTTGTGTTATTTACATTGTGTTACAGCAAGACTTGATATGGTGTTTTTAAAAAATTGGCTTATACGCGACCGGCGCCGGTAAAGGGGAAGCCGGCATAGGTGCCGATGGACACGCTTTGACCCGGTGCGGGTGCGTGGATGTACTTACCGTCACCGATGTAAATGCCAACATGGTAGGCCGGCGCGCCCCAGAAAACGAGGTCGCCGGGTTGCAAGTCATTAAAGGCAACCGGTTTGGCACAGCTTTGCTGGGCTGCTGCGGTGCGGGGGAGTTTTTTGCCGTTTTTGGCAAATACGTAGCTGGTTAAGCCGGAGCAGTCAAAGCCACCCGGGCTCATGCCGCCCCATACATAGGGGACGCCCATGTATTGCTGAGCGGAGGCGATAACAGTATTGCCATTGACGGTTTGTGCCGCATTGGTGCTGGCCGGGGCTACAGGGTTAAATGAGTAAGCCGGTAAAATGCCGCGCCAGAAAGGATTGCTGTTGCTATATCCTTGTGCGGTTTGTTGCCAGGTCGGGTTTTGGTCAACGAAGGCCACGACTTGAGCGCCTGCTACGGCCACAGTCCGGTTGGTTAAAGTTTGGATAAATGCCATAGGAATATAATCTAAACCGTTAAACTGCGGCAGGCTGTACCAGGGGCCGTTGGCGGATACGCCGACGTATTTTTTATTATCGGCGCTGTAAGTGTAAAGTTCATAAGCTTCTGCACCGCTGACAAGTTTAATCTTGTCGGCTTGGTTGTCAGGATTAACAATAATATCTGTGCCTAAGCTTTTAAAAACCGACTGCATCGGTAAATACATCAAACCTTCTTGGTTAACGACCGGTTGATCGACCGTCACCTGGTGCCAATCCGATTGCTGGGGAGCGGCTACATAATAAACGGGGTCAGCTGCCTGCGCCGGCTGGGCGCCAAATGTCAAGGCTGCTGCTGCAGCGAGGGACAGGGCCACCGCACATAGTGTCTTTTTCAACAAAATACACTTCCTTTCTAACACGTTGGTAATGATAGCATAGCGGTGGACCTCTTTCAATCATTTGTAGACAACTGTCATCCTATTGTTACAAATTATTTTTCCGGTTCGTGAGCGATTAGTACAAGTATATTCCCTTAATAAAGGGGTTTTCCAGGTCAATCGGGTAAAAGGTTACACAAGTCAAGGAATGTATGTTCGTATATTTTGGCGGCATTTGTAACAGACCTGGGATTTTTTTCACTCGTTATTTTTATTCATTCGGATAACTTTTATGGCAATTAACCCCTTTTTTGCCCCTATCAAAATAGTTTTTATGCGCATATTTGATTCCTTTTTAATCATCTTTTATGCCTACAAAAAATATCTCCGGCAGGTCCACAAACAATATTGTTTAAATGGCTTGAACCGGGAGCGATGATTTTCGGCAGATGGCTTCGATAAATGGATTTACACAAAAATCCCCCGGCCTGTACAGGCCGGGGGTAGCGTAACATTTGTTATTAAGCGTCTTGGACCGCGCCAAGGTAGGGACGGAGGGTATCCATCATAATATCGTAGGCATCCGGGAGGTTATCTGTAAGGATGTTTTCGAGAACCGAACTGCTGTAGCCGCGGATTAACTTAACGTTGTCATAGCCTGACGCGGGCAGGGCCAGGTGGGGGCTTTCGATGTTCCAATAAACAAGTTCCGGGAAGGGGATGTTTTCTTGCTGGAATTTTTCTCTATAAGTCGAGAAGGTTGCTTCAGCTTTTTCCGGGTTAATCACGGTTTCCAGTTCATACGGGCTGGCGAAGGTCATGTCAGACATAATCAGCAGGCGCCGGATGTAGTCTTTGGGGTCAGTGACTTGCTTTGACCGGTCCAGGATCAGGTCATAGATCTTGGCCAGGTCTGTTGTGGAGGGCTCTTCATGCTCCTGTAAAAGGATAAGTTTGTCCAGGAGAGGGTCGCCTGCCGGCAATTCAACGTAGGCCGGATTGGCCGAAAAGGTGATGAATTGATCGGCAAAGGCGCCGGTTAAGCGTTCGCTGAAGAAAACGGTTAAGGCGTCTACAATTTCACGCAAGCGGTATTCACCGACCCGGTCCTTCCACATGGAATAGGACCCGTCCCGGAGCACCAGGGTATTGCGGATTGCTCCGGGGAGTGTATAGTCTGCCCAGACTTTATTCAAATATTCGGTTCTTTCAGCGGCGTCCGGGTCATCCGGGTGTTCTTGGTACCATCTCATCCGGTGGACAATTTCATGGGGCAAGATGGCAGCATCTTCGGCCTCCGACGGGGTGTCTTGTGCTGTCCCGGTCGGTTGATCTGCGGCTTCAGTTGCTTCATCTTCATCCAAATGACCGCGTTCACGGACATGGGCTAAAATTTCATGATATCTTTTCGGACTCAAGCCCAGGGCTTCAGACCATACCCGGGCCAGTTGTTGGGTATCCGGGTTGGTGGCGCTTTCAATGGGCATCCATTTTGCCAGGAAAGAGGGTTTCTTGTCCGAATGGAAGTCGGATTTCAGCTGGTTGCCAATCGTATCCATTAAAAAGCGTTTGACTTCATTGTCAACCGGTTCGATCAAGAGCCACAAAACATCGTCCCAGCGGCCATATTCCGGCGTGAGTTCGATGAAGCGGCAAATGTCTTTGCTGGTCAACAGGGGCAAAAGGTCTCTAAAAAGCTTCCGTTGGTTCATGCCCTTGTGGACATCCCGCAAGTACAGGAGGCTGGCTAAGGCCAGGTCGCGATTTTCCTGATAGGCCTGCTGGAAAAGTTCTTCAAGCTTTTCTTTGTCGTTTTCAAGCGTATCCATTTGATAAAACAGGTCCAGATTTGCAGCGACGGCAGCGTGACCGCTGGCGTTTTCTTTAGCCAGACCTTCATTGCGGTTTGAGTTTTGATCAAAATTAGTCATAATTGACCCCCTTTAGTTCTATTGGCGCAATTTTTAAAAAAAGAGACTGCCAAAGAAGCAGTCTTAATTATAAACACAAAATGCAAGCGATATGACTGCCCGTTACCCAGGCATGACCGACAGGAGCGACCTTTTCCCTTGCTCTTCTTAGCCCTATTTCTGTTAAAAGTTTACCTTTTAAGTTTTAAAAAGTCAAGTTTCCGCTCCCCTGAGTCGGCTGCGGTAAAACGACCGGCGGCCATCTCCAATGCCGCGCCGGTCCACCAAGAGGGCCCGGGCATACCAATAATCGGCCCAATAATCAGAACCACCGGCTTAGCCGGTGGTTTGTTATGCCCCTATAAGGGGCTGTTACCGGCAGCACTCACGTGCTCTGAATTTCTTTCTTTTGCAACAAATCCCCAGTTGGCGCTAAAGCGCCTATTTTCATACTTTATTTGACCTGCTGACCCGTAAACGGGTCGATGAATTCTTTCATACTTATCTGATCCGCCAAATAGTCTTCTTCCAATTGGTTTTTGATATACTCTTGGATTTTTTTCGCATTTTTTCCCGCGGTATCGACGTAGTAGCCTCTACACCAGAAATGCCTATTTCCGTATTTGTACTTTAGGTTTGCGTGTCTATCAAATATGATTAAGCTACTTTTTCCTTTTAAATATCCCAT
>NZ_FNAF01000016.1 GCF_900101835.1 Peptococcus niger | reverse complement strand
TAATCCCGCCCGAACCACTGCGTTAATATAAGGATTGTACCAACCGGAGGCCACGTCGCCAAAGGCCGGTTTTTCGGTGTTGGAAACATCCATTTCTTTTAAGAGGGCGATGATTTTGGCACTTTCCGCCCTGGTGATGACGCCATCAGGTCTAATGCTGCCGTCAGGATAGCCGGCTAAATAGGCGGCAGAGGAGCCGTCAATTGCCGGTTTTTCTTCATCGGGCTTCTGCGGCTCTTTTGGCTCAGTGACTGTACCGGTTGAGCTGGACACCCCACCCCCATGCGGTTTACTTGGCTGGCCGGCCTCTTTCCAAAGGGCCTTTACCGTCGTGTTGGCATTCACCTTGATGCTGTCGCCCACGGCCTTTTCAGTACCGTCGACTTCCCAGGCTTTAAATGTTTTGCCCTCAGGGGCGGCAAACTTGCAGTCTGGTAGCGTATAGGTCTCGCCTTTATTGACAGTAACATCTGCCATGATGCCGGTACCACCGTTTTTGTCGAAGGTTATTGTAAATTGTTCTGGTGTTGGTGTTACTGCGTTTTGAGTCCATTTTGCATATATTGTTGTGTCTGCATTTATTGTTTCATTTGCAAAGTCGAATGCTTTTGTAAACTCTGCGTCTTTATACCAACCCGCAAATGTGTAACCGTCTTTTGTCGGTGCTGCCGGTTTCGTTACAAGTCCGCCTGCTGTTATTGTTTGTGGATTTATCGCACTTCCGCCGTTTGTATTAAATGTTACTGTGTAGTTTGTCGGTGTTGTTGGTGTCCATTTTGCATATAGTGTTATGTCTGCATTTATTGTTTCTGTTTCAACGTCAAATGGTGTTGTCAGCCCTGCGTCTTTATACCAACCCGCGAATGTGAACCCATCTTTTGTCGGGGCTGTTGGTATCGTTACATGATCGCCTTGTTTTATTATTTGTACACTTACCTCAGTTCCGCCATTTGTATCAAATCTCACTATATATACATAGTAGGTAATATTTAAAGTTATATTATACATTGTTGGGTAAGATCCCAAAATTGTGTCAGATCCCGTATAGTAATTATATGTCACTGTACTTGGTTTTGTGAGGTCAACTTTAAAATTAGAATCAGCTCCTACTATATATCCTGCTTTCGTGATGTCAAATGTGCCCGGAAAATCTGCATAAGGTATTTTCATATCAGTTGTTCTTATTTCGACATCATACTTTTGGGCATTACATTTTAATCTAGAACCCGCGATATTATGTGACAGGTCCAAACTTGTTAATTGATTTTCCATACAATTAAGGTGCACAAGTTCCCTGTTTTTACTTACATCCAGACTTGTTAATTGATTACTATTACAATTAAGTCCTTGAAGTTTCGTGTTTTTACTTACGTCCAGTTTTGTCAGTTGATTACTTTTACACCAAAGTTTTTTAAGTGCCGTGTTTTTACTTACATCCAGACTTGTTAATTGGTTTTCCCAACACTCAAGTCTTTGAAGTGCCGTGTTTTTACTTACGTCCAGTTTTCTCAGTTGATTTCCATCACACAAAAGTTCTTTAAGTGCCGTGTTTTTACTTACGTCCAGGTTTGTTAGTTGGCTACTAAAACATGTAAGAGATATAAGTGCCGGGTTCTTACTTACGTCCAGGTTTGTTAGTTGGTTAACAGAACATTTAAGTGTTTCCAGTGCCGTGTTTTTACTTAAGTCCAGGTTTGTCAGTTTGTTATCATGACAATTAAGAACTTTAAGTGCCGTGTTTTTACTTATATCCAAACTTCTTAGTTGGTTATAAGCACAATTAAGTGTTTGAAGTGCTGTAAAATATTCGATTCCTTTTAAATCTGCAATGTTTTCACTTGTAACGCTTATCGATGTTATGTGTGCTATTTCCGTATCACTTAATTTACCGTTATTATCCTTGTCAAATTTTGTACTAACATAATCCCTAAAAGTCGCATCCGGGAAGTTGGTTGCATTAATGGCAACATCTCCCGGCTCTGCCCACGCAGGACTTGCGGGCAGGTTGATCAAGACAAAGATCAGGGCCACGAATAGGGTGATGCCGGTTCCTATTCTCTTTTTCATAAGGTTTCCTCCTCAACCCAGGTCATTTTGGAAGCGGTCAGGCTTCTTGCCAATACCTATACTTATTTAGATTATAAGTCCTAAGAAAGAAGTTGACAACACCCAAATGGGTGATATGCCCACTATTTTTTTGATTTATGGGAAAATTAATGAAAAAGGGACAAAAAAATCGCCGGCCAGGGAGGGGCCTGCTGGCGATAAAGGATTAAGGGGCGGGGGCCCCGGTAAGGTGGCCCTTTAAGGGCGCTTTTTCCCTTGGGATAGAGGCTTGACGGGCCTTCGGTAAACAGACTAAAATATTTTTAAGGAGGGGATCTTATGACGGACAAGACGGCCCGGGACCTGGTCATGGGCACTTTATATTGTGTCATCGGCGGGATTTGCTGGGGCATTTCAGGCACGACGGCGGAGTATTTGATGGCGCACAAGGGCCTGTCTGCCGATTGGATCTCCGTTTTGCGGATGCTGGTCGGTGGCGGGGCCATTCTTTTGTACGCCTTCAGCCGGCAGGGATGGGGGATCTTTGCCCTATGGCGGGATCCGGTGAGCGTGGTCCGGGTGGCGGCCTTTGGCTTTCTGGGCATGAATTTGGCCCAGTACGCCTATGTCCTGGCCATTGGCGCCTCCAATGCCGGTACGGCGACCATGCTCCAGTACACCGGGCCCATAGGGGTCTTACTTGTTAATTGTACCCTCGCCCGGCGGTTGCCGTCCGGACGGGAAAGCATGGCCATCCTGCTGGCGGTCACAGGGACCTTCCTGATTGCCACCCACGGGTCTTTCAGCAGCTTGTCTCTGTCGCCGGCGGCACTTTTTTGGGGCCTTTTGGCGGCGGCCGGCCTAATTGTTAACTTTATCGCCTCGGAGCCGCTGATTCACCGCTGGGGGAATGCCACTGCCACGGGGACGGCCCTGGTCCTGGCGGGCCTTTTGCTCTCCTGCCTAAAAAGCCCTTGGCAGGAGCAGGTTCACTGGGACGCGGGCATCGCGCTGGGCTGTCTGGTCCTGGTTCTGGTGGGCACCATCGGGGCCTTTATTATTTTTATGCAGGGCTTTGCCATGATCGGCTCAGTCCGGGCCTCTATGCTGGCATCGACGGAGCCCCTGTCGGCAGCGATTTGCTCAGCGGTATTTCTGGGCACCGTCTTCACCGGCATGGACCTGGTCGGCTTTACTTGCATCATGGCAACCGTCTTTCTTTTGGCCAAATAAAGCGGTCGCCCTCCATTGTCGACTAGTTTTGAAAAACGGGTTGACAATGGAGGGCGACCGCCTTATACTAGGGACACCAAAAGGAGGAATGACCATGTCTGCAGAACGATTGAATGTCCGTGATATGACGGTTATGGCTGTATTTGCCGCCGCTTTAGCGGTGATGTCGCAAATCTCCATCCCCATGCCGTCAGGTGTCCCCATTACCCTACAAACCTTTGCCCTGGCCCTAATCGGTTACAGCCTGGGTGCCAAGCGTGGCGCCATGGCGGTGCTGGTGTACTTGCTCTTAGGGGCTGTCGGCGTGCCGGTGTTTGCCAACTTCCATGGCGGCGCAGCGGTATTTTTCGGCGTCACCGGCGGTTTTTTATGGACCTTTTGGGTCACCGCCTTATTTTGCGGCTTAAAGCGGGACGCCGGCCCTGGACCGGCCATCGCCAGCGGACTGATCGGTATGATATTGATGTATGCTGTTGGCTTGGCACAATTTATGGTCTTGACCGGGACCGGCTTTAAAGAAGCCCTGATGCTTTGTGTCGCGCCTTTTATTATTAAGGACCTGGTTAGCCTTGTGCTGGCCTATGGGATTGCCAAGACCGTCCGCCGGCGCGTGGGGCTTTAAGCCGGGCCGGACGAGGCCACCCTGCAGGCCTGTCGATAAGCCTGCTTACAGGAATAGGATTACCAATCAAGAGACAAAAAGAAGCGGACCGCTTAATTAAGCGGTCCGCTTCTTTGATAGCCAGGTTTATTTCATTTCAGCCTTGATGACGTCAGCTAAGCGCTTAACGCCTTCTTCAATTTTTTCTTCGCTCATGCAGGAATAGTTGCAGCGGAAGCAGTTTTCACGGACATTGCTGCCGAAGAAGGCACCGCCCGGAACGTAAGCCACTTTTTGTTCAATGGCTTTGACGGCCAGGTCGCGAGCATTCATGTATTCCGGCAATTCAACCCAGAGGAAGAGGCCGCCTTCAGGATTGGTGAAGGTCACGCCTTCAGGGAAGTACTTGGCCATGGCGTCGACCATGACGTTTTTACGTTTGCCGTAAACCTTAATGATTTCAGCAATGTGTGCTTCCAAGTCGTTGTCTTCCAGGTATTGGGCCAATTCCATTTGAGAAATGGTAGAGGACTGCAAGTCTGCCCCTTGTTTGATCTTGTTGAACTTATCCAGGATATCCGGTGCAGCGCAGAACCAGCCGAGGCGAACGCCGGGGGAGAAGACCTTGGAGAAGGTCCCCATGAAGACGACCCGGCCTTCCGTATCCAAAGATTTCAGAGAGGGCTGAATTTCGCCTTCAAAGCGCAATTCGCCGTAGGGGTTGTCTTCTAAGATGGCCACGTCGTATTTATTGGCCAATTCGATGAGTTTTTTACGGCGTTCCATGGTCCAGGTTTTACCGGACGGGTTCTGGAAGTCGGAAATGACGTAGATGAATTTCACCCGGTCATTGTTTTTCAGGCGCTCTTCCAGGATGTCCATTCTCATGCCGTCAGCGTCTAATTCAACGTCTAAGAAGGAGGGTTCATAAGCCTTAAAGGCGTTTAAAGCGCCGAGGTAAGTCGGGCTTTCGACGATGATTTGGTCGCCCGGGTCAATAAAGGCCTTGGCCATAAAGTCCAGCCCCTGTTGAGAACCGGATAAAATCAGAAAATCGTCCGGTTTAGCGTCTTTAACGCCAACCTTGTTCATGCGGTGAACAATCTGTTCACGCAAGGGCAGGTAACCTTCCGTCGGGCCGTATTGCAAAGCTTGACGGCCTTTTTCGTCTAATACCTTGTTAACAGCTGCCTTCCATTGGTCAACCGGGAAGAGTTCCGGTGCCGGTAAACCGCCGGCAAAGGAGATGATGTCCGGTTTTGCGGTCAAGGCCAAAAGTTCGCGGATTTCAGATGCCTTCATGTTGTCCATGCGTTTTGCAAATTTCAGTGCCATAACGATAAGACTCCTTTCAATCGTTGAGAATGCTAGCAAGTTGTGTAAAAAGAGGCAATCGCTTGCCTCTTTCAATCAAAAACTTATTTGGTCCCTTCTTCGAAATAAACCAATTGGGTCATTTCTTCGTCAACGCGTTTACGCGGCAAGAAGCTGGCGATGATGGCCAATACGGCAACCGGAATGATCCAAGCCAGGCCCAGGCTGTCAAAGGGAATATGGCTCTTGAAGGCCACCAGGCTGTCAATCCAAGGAGCGTCAAATCCGAAACCGCCCTTAAGGGTGTTCAGTGCATCAATGATAGAAATCAAGAAGGCGCCGATGATCCCGCCGGTGTAAGCGTTTTTGTTGGGGATGAATTTATCAAATAAGGTGAAGATCAAGAGAACGATCAGAACCGGGTACATCAGGAAGAGGACCGGAACAGCGGCGTTGATGATCCAGGTAACGCCCATGATCGAAACGAAGAATGAGAAGGCAACGGTGACGATAACCACTAGGCGATAGCCGAGTTTACCATTGGACAATTGGTTGAAATATTGGGCGCAAGTGGTCACCAGCCCTACAGCGGTGGTCAAGCAAGCCAAGGAAACGGCTATTGCCAACATTCCGGCGCCAATCGGGCCCCAGCTGGTGGCAACGCCGGCAAAAATCTGATGAACGATTTGGATCAGCATTTGCGGACGGGTGACGTCTTCCGGGAAGGTCATGGTACCGGAGGCAGAAGCACCGGCATAGAGGAGACCGCCGTAAACGAAAGCCAAAAGACCGGCAGCGATGATACCGCAGTAAATGGTTAAGTTCAGCTGATCTTTTAAGGTGTTGTAACCACGGCTGACAATGGAGGCCAAGGCGGTACCGCAGAACATGGTAGCGGCCAAGGCGTCAAGGGTTTGGTAGCCTTCAGTGAAGCTGCCGGCAAAATTATAGACGTTGTCGCCGGTGAGTTCAACCGGGCTGCCAATCGGCTTAATAACGGCCAGAACGACAATTGTGAAAAGTGTGATCATTAAGAAAGGCGTTAAAATTTTACCAATGTAGTCGACAACTTTTGCACTGTTGAAGCAGAAAAAGAGCACGAGTGCAAAGAATACGATACTGGTGACGATGGGCGGCAGGTCAGGTGCAAATTGCATAACGCCGACTTCATGGGTCGTAGCGGCGGTACGCGGAATAGCAAAGCAGGGGCCGATGGCCAAAATAATGGCAACGCCGAAAAAGATGGAAAAGCCTCTACCAACGTAACGACCAAGGGTCATAACGTTACCGCCGGATTTAATGGTGGAATAAATCCCCAAGAACGGAAGGCCCACGCCGGTTAAGACAAAACCGAGCAAGTTGACCGGCCAAGCGGTACCGGAGTTAAAGCCGAGGTAGGGCGGGAAAATCAAGTTCCCGGCGCCCAAGAACATGGCGAATAATGCAAAACCTACAATGATAACGTCTTTTGTCTTGTTGTTCATAATTTCCCCTCTTTTCAAGGATGTGGGTATTGGATCGCAAGTTGCCGGCATATCGATCCAAGAAAATAATTTATAACAAACACTGGGAGAAGTGTTGTTATCAAGATGTGTTATATAATAGCAAAATAAAACGCGCCTGTCGAGCCTTTTTTTAAAAAATGTTAACAATTGTCAAAGTCCCGACGGCGCGATTTATTTATCCAGTTATATATTAGTTTACAGTGACTTCATCTTTAGGCACAAAAGCCTGGGCAGCCTAGTGGTGACAGGCTTTTGTCTGCCGGCCATAGAGGTCTCTGATCAGCAGGGAGAGAAGCCTTGATCGGCCCACCATTCCTGCTTGTAGATTTCATACTGGGCGGCAAATTGGTCCAGATGAACTTTTTCCCACTTGATCAATTCGTCAAAGACTTTTTTCGCCTGTGGATCATCCACCTGTTTTTTAGCGTCTTCATAGAAAGCGATGGAGTCGCGTTCCATTTGCATGCCAACGCTGAAAACGGAAAGCGCCAGGTTTAGGTTTTGCTTGTCCATTTTGCCCCAGCTGTAAATTTCAGGCGAGGGGACATTGGCACTCAAGGCGCCGTCAACGGTGATTTTACCGCCGGCAACTTCCTTGCTGAATTGTCTCAGGTATTCAATATGGGCGACTTCTTCTTCAGCCAGCTTGTTTAAGGCTTCAATGGCTTCCGGGTTGGCATTTTGGCTAGCTGCCATGCGATAAAATTGAGCGCCTTCGACTTCATTCAGGATGGCTTGATTGATAATGTTTTCAATATCTTTCATTGAGCACCCTCCATTTCTGCATGTTGTTCTTCGACCAATTTCATGCCCGCATCCATAGCCTTACGGTTCATATCGAAGAATTTTGCCTTGCGTTCGCCAAAGACGTGCATGTAAGCATCTTTTACAGCTTCATCGCTTAAAAGTTTGCTGTAGCCCAGGTAAGCGCCGAACATAACCATGTTGGAGGCCTTGGCATTACCGACGTCGTTGCGGGCAATATCCGTTACCGGGACGTAAAAGACTTTAACATCGTCACGGTCCACCTTGGTATCAATCAAAGAGGAGTTGACGAAGATAACGCCGCCGGGAACAACGGTTTTTGCAAATTTTTCAAGAGACGGTTTGTTCATAGCGATTAAGGTTTTCGGAGCGGTGACGTTCGGAGAGCCAACCGGTTTATCGGATAAGATAACCGAGCAGTTGGCGGCGCCGCCACGCATTTCCGGGCCATAGGACGGCAGGTAGGAGCATTCATAATTGTCTACCATGCCACCGTAGGTGAGCATTTGGCCGATGGCCATAACGCCCTGGCCGCCGAATCCGGCACATAAGATGCGTTCTTCCATATTATAAGCCCTCCCCGTTTCTCAGGTTGCCCAGCGGATAGTAAGGCATCATTTCTTCTTCTACCCGTTTAAGCGCGTCAACAGGGGTTAAGCCCCAGTTGGTCGGGCAGGTAGACAGGACTTCAACAATCCCGAAGCCGTTACCTTCCAGCTGGTTCTTGAAGCAGTTCATAATGGCGCGTTTTGCTTTGCGAACGTTGGCCGGATTGTTGACCGCTACCCGTTCAACGAAACGTGCGCCGTCAATTGTGGCCAGCATTTCTGCAATGCGGATCGGTTTCCCGCAATGGGATGCATCACGGCCCAAGGGGCTGGTGGTGGTCACTTGACCAACCAAGGTGGTCGGTGCCATCTGGCCACCGGTCATCCCGTAAATCCCGTTGTTGATAAAGATGGTGCTGAAGTGTTCACCGCGGTGAGCCGCTTGAACGATTTCAGCGGTACCGATGGAGGCCAGGTCCCCGTCACCCTGGTAGGTGAAAACGAAGTTATCCGGGCGCGTCCGTTTGATACCGGTAGCCACAGCCGGTGCACGGCCGTGAGCTGCTTCGTGCATATCGCAATTGAAGTATTTATAAGCCAGAACGGCGCAACCAACCGGTGCGACGCCGACGGCTTTTCCTAAAACGCCGAGTTCCACTAAGCATTCTGCAACCAGTTTGTGTACCACACCATGGGTGCAGCCCGGGCAGTAGTGGAGGACCGCGTCAGTCAGACCCTTACTTTTCGTATAGACAATGTTGTCTTGCGTCGTCGTTGACATTATGCCTTCCCTCCCACAATTTTCTTGACCTCGTCGACAATTTCAGCGATGGACGGAATAGCGCCGCCCTGACGGCCGTAGAAGTGAACCGGCCATCTGCCGTTGGAAGCGATTTTAACGTCATCAAGCATTTGCCCGGTGTTCATTTCAACAACGAGAAGATCCTTGGTGGTATCGTCAATTTCATCAAAAGCTTTGAACGGATACGGCCAGATGGAAATCGGACGAATTAAGCCGACTTTAATGCCTTCTTCAGCCAGTTCCTGCATAGCGGATTTACAAATACGGCTAACCGTACCATATGCGCAAAGAACGATGTCAGCGCCTTCCAGGTCTTGGGTTTCATAGCGCGTTTCATTTTTCTTAACTTCTTCATATTTGGCTTGCAGATGTTTGTTGTGCTCTTCAAGCCCTTCAACGTCCAAATACAGGGAGTTGATGATATTCGGTTCGCGTTTTTCTTCAGTACCGGTGGTTGCCCAAGGTTTATCAATGGCCTTTTGGTCTCTCGGTTGGATATCGACCGGTTCCATCATTTGCCCGAGCATCCCGTCACCGATGATCATAACCGGGTTGCGGTATCTGTCGGCAATGTCGAAACTTTCCATGATTAAATCGCACATTTCCTGCAAGTTAGCCGGAGCAAAAGCGATTAACCGATAGTCCCCATTACCGCCGCCACGGGTTGCGATGTAGTAGTCGGTCTGGGAAGGTTGGATGCCGCCGAGCCCAGGGCCGCCACGCATCATGTTGATGATCAGGCAGGGCAGTTCGGCACCGGCGATATAGGAGATCCCTTCCTGCATCAGAGCCATACCGGGGCTGGAAGAAGAGGTCATTACACGTGCACCTGCACCTGCAGCGCCGTAAACCATATTGATGGACGCTACTTCAGATTCAGCTTGCAAATAAATCCCGCCAACTTTGGGTAATTCCCGGGAAAAATACTCGGGCACTTCACTCTGCGGGGTAATCGGATAACCGAAGAAGTATTTGCAGCCGGCGGCGATTGCAGAGGCTGCTAAAGCTTCATTCCCTTTCATTAGTGTTTTTGCCATAATTTACCTCCTACTGAACTCTTTCAACAGTGATGATTGAGTCGGGGCACATAATTGCGCAGCTGCCGCAAGCGATACATTTGTCCGGCTCAACACAAACAGCCGGGCTGTACCCTTTGTCGTTGATGATGCTCGTGTCCAGGGCTAAGATGCCCATTGGGCAAGACGCAACGCACACGCTGCAACCTTTACACAGGTTTGAGTTGAATGTGACCTTTCCTTTTGGTTTTGCCATTTGATTACCTCCAATTGCCTCTTGGCATATTTATAGCATCCAGTCTGCGCGCATAAAGATTTGTAAGGGGAAGATTTCTCCGTCTAAATCTTTAGGCAATTTATCGCAAATCTCAGAGCGACAAGCAATGTAGCGAATGGGAATGCCGTATTTATCGCGGATGGCCTCGCACAATTCTTGTCCGTACAACACATCTTCAACGGATGTTTCCTTTAATAGATGGGTTGTATTGACCAGGGCGCTGACCGGCATTCTGGCCAGACGTGCAATATCCTGCATGAAAACTTCGGTAAGCTCCAGGCTTTCGGTTTCCGGGCGATGGCGGTTGACAATGAAGAGCAGTTCAGCATTGCGCCCTTCCAATACATCGCGGTAGTAGCCCAATACACGAGCCCCAACCGGGTTACCGCCCAAGTCGACGATGACCTGGCAGGCCGGATCTTGCAAGGGTGTCTGAATATTGGCCGCCAATGCGGGAATGTCTACCTGCGTGCCCTTAATCGAACTACCGTATAATTGAATATCGTGCTCATTCAGCATATCTTCATATTCACGACTGCGAAAATAAAGGTTAACGATGTCCAGGTCAACGATGGCAACTTTCGGGTGACGGCGGCGCAAGTACAGAGCATAATTGAGGGCAAACTCAGTTTTGCCGCTGCCGTAATGGCCGCTGATTAAATGAATCCGCGCTTCGCCTTGTTTTTTGTCCACGGCGAGCCCCCTTTCAAAGGCCTAAATAATTCGATAATTTCGATTACTTGCATATTTATAGTACTCCAAAAAAAGCATGAAATCAACACTTGAGGAAGATAAAAAACAGAGAATACGTAAAACAACTCACATATAACTATCCATTCACATATATAATATGCAACGAATAGATAATGTGAAACAGTTTTGAAAGGCGCCTTAAACAGAATGTGAAAGATTTATTTTGATAGGCAATAATATACAGATAGATGAAAAAACGGCGCCATGAGTTATTATTTAAGGCGATGAATTGTAAATTTTATCTGTTATTTATGGAAAATTCGTATTATAGTACACCTTGCAAAGAAAGAAAATAATTACCCACATAAGGAGTATTTGACCTGGCCGGGGAAATAAAATTTATGCACAAATGAAAAACAAAAATCGGTATAAGGAAATTTTATAAAACGATATAAATCCCCTTTTAACTGCTTAATAATCATTGAATAAAGAATAAGGACAAGGCGGTATTGAGCGATTTTTCTTCATCAAGGGATGTCATCAATGATGCGGTGGTCCCTTTTGCTGACCTGCTTGGCTCCTGTTTTGAGTCATCAAATGTATAGGGAAAATCACTGGCCGAGTGGCGTCTACAAGTCTTGCCCTGGAGGGCTTTATTCTCTATAATGAAACCATGTCAGGTATTAAGATATTCAATCGAGGAATGCTCCGAAAGGGGGAGTCTGATGTCTAAGATCAATACGGATAAACCGAAAGAGGTCATCATGCATCCGGTCGGCATTATGCTGATTGTATTGGTGCTCCAGGTTGTGCTCATTATTGCAGGCTATTTATTGTTGCGCAACTATTTACAGATTGCTACGGTCTTTTGGTATGCTTTGGCCATTTCACTGGTGATTTATTTGCTGAACAAGCATCAGAACCCCTCCTATCAAATCGCCTGGATTATCATCATGTGCCTCATGCCGATTTTTGGCGGGCTGTTTTTTTTAACCATCCAGCTTATCCCGGGAACGCGCCGGTTGGCGGAACGGGTCTCCTGGCGGGTAAGGGCAACGGCCAAGTACCTGCCTCAGAATAAAGAACCGGTTGACAGCCTCCGGGCCCATAGCGCCCGGTTTGCCAGTCTGGCGGACTACCTTTATCGTGTGGGGGTTCACCCCACCTACTCCCATACGGAAACGCGTTATTTTCCGCTAGGTGATGACGCCCTGCCGGTCATGCTGGAAGACATGGAAAAGGCCCAGGAATACATTTTTATGGAGTACTTCATTGTTTCCGAGGGAAAGTTCTGGGACGCTGTTTTTGACGTGCTCAAACGAAAAGTGGCCCAAGGGGTAACCGTCCGGTTTATGTATGACGGCACCAATATGTTCTCTCTGCCGAAAGATTTTCAGCGCCGCTGCATTGATGCCGGCATCAACTGCCGCATTTTTTCACCGCTCCGGCCAATCTTTTCCACCTATCAAAACAACCGGGACCACCGTAAAATTATGGTGATCGATGGGGCTGTGGGTTACACCGGCGGCATCAACCTGGCCGATGAGTATATTAATGAAGAAGACCGCTTCGGTCATTGGAAAGATACCGTTATCCGCCTGGAAGGGGATGCGGTGATGTCCATGCTGGCCACTTTTTTGCAATTGTGGCATGTGGAAGAAGAGGACAAGGCCGATTATCAACGCTGGCTCGACCGGGAACCGGCGGTTCGACACCTTGAGGTGGCCAACTGGGTGGTTCCTTATGCAGATGCGCCGGAAGACGGTGCGACCTTAGCCCAGCAGGTCTATATGCATATTTTGAATATGGCCACCCGGTATGTGCACATTATGACGCCCTACTTGATCCTAGATTATGAAATGGTACAGGCGCTTATTTTTGCGGCGCGGCGCGGGATTGACGTGGCGATTTTAATGCCCCATATTCCGGATAAAAAAATTCCTTTTTACATTGCGCGCAGCTTTTACCCGGAGCTGATTAAGAACGGGGTGCGCATTATTGAATATGAACCGGGGTTTGTACACGCCAAAAGCTTTGTGTCCGATGACTGTGTGTCGGTGGTCGGGACCGTGAACCTGGATTATCGGTCGCTGTACTTGCATTTTGAGAATGGTGTTTTGGTCTACAACGATGATTTTGCGGCCCAGGTGGAAGCGGACTTTCAGGCCTCGGTGGCCAAGGGCCATGAAATGACCATTCACGATTATGAAATTACGCCCTGGTACCAGCGGGCCACCGGTCGTATTATGCGCATTTTTGGACCATTAATGTAGGAGGGCTTATGTTAAAAGATGTTCCGGCGTTAAGTTTTTCAGCGGTGGCGGCCTGTGTGGCCGGGGCCATTGCCCTGGCTGTCTGGCCGATGGCGATTCTGGCGATTTTACTGGGCGGTATCGGCTTGGTGGAAGTGCAGGCGCGTGGTTTGCGTGGCACGGGCTGGGCGCTGTTGGGCATCGGTATCGGTGCCTTTGTGCTCTTTTCCAGATGTTTTCTGATTGAGGGGCTGTGACCAGCCGGTCAGCTCCGGGCGGCGGGTCACTTTTTTGATGAAATGAGGGTGGATCGCTTGACAAGGGGTGGCGATGGCGTTATAACGATGGTGATCAATCATCATGGGAGATGAAGCGAATGAAAAAAGGTATTTTTTATATGTTACTTGCGGCTCTCTTGTTCAGCTCTATGGAAATTGCCTTAAAATTAACGGGCAGCACCTACCACCCCTTGCAGTTGAATGCCCTGCGCTTTTTCATTGGCGGGCTTATTTTATTGCCTCTGGCTCATCGGCAAAATCGTAATTTGCCTCTGCGGCTGCCGGCTTGGGAATACGGCTTTTATGCTATGACCGGCCTGGTCTGCGTGGTGGTGTCGATGACCATCTATTTGTTATCCATCCGGTATACGGAAGCATCGACGGTGGCGGTAATCTTTAGTTGCAACGCTTTTTTTGCGGTTATTTTTTCGGCAATTTTTTTGCGTCAGCCGGTAAGCAAGATGACCGCTTGTGGCTTGTTCGTGGCCTTTAGCGGTCTGGCCCTGTTAATGGACCCCTTGCACATGGGCGGAGACGCTGCCGGCATTATTTTGGCTGTGGCCTCAGCAGTCCTCTTTGCCGCTTATGCGGTGATGGTCAAATACGGGCAGGGGAAAAGCCGGTATCATGGCCTGCTTCCGACGGCCTACACCTTTATCTTCGGGACGTTGGAGCTCTTTGTCCTTATGGCCCTGACCCACACGGCCCCCATGGCCTCCCTTCTCAAGGCGGTTGGCTTGGAAAGTTTTATCAATGTCCCCTTCTTTGCCGGTATTAGCTTGGAAGGCTTGCCCCTCTTGCTCTATATCGCTGTTTTTGTAACGGGGTTAGGATTTGCGGCCTACGGCCTGGCCATTGAACACGGGTCGGTGACGGTGGCTTCGCTGGCCTTTCTGATTAAGCCGGTCTTGTCTCCGGTCCTCTGCTACCTGACCTTGAGCGAGGTCCAGACCACCCTGGCCATTGTTGGGATTATCGTGGTCGCACTTGGTTCTCTACTGGTTACTTTGGAAAATGTCATGGCCCGCCATGGACAATGGTTGCCCGTCCACGTGAAGAATACTGAGAGAACCCGTCGGTAAACTAAAAATATGAAAGCTCCCACTTACTGGGGGCTTTTCTTGTGTGGCTCTCTGATCAAGAAAAACTCTGTTACCAAATCAAGTGCGTCGAGTATTCGCCGATGGCTATGGCCTGAGAGATAGTCTGTGGATCAGCCCCCTGTGGTCACTTCTGTTCTGGTCACCACATTTTTACCACTAAAATTTTAATGCCTGGAACTACATAGCCTTGGGCGGACGGGCGGTGCTCTTTTCTCAAGGGGAAATCTTTCTGCAGGAAATGGATTAACGGGGAAGAGTGGATTAAGGGAATAAAAAAAGACGCTTAGTGCGGGATTTTCGCATTAAGCGTCTTTTTTTTATCCGGTCAATGGCCAAAGCCGCCGGCTTTTTGATAGATGGCGCAGTCGGCTGATAAATTGCCGGTGAAATAGCAAAGGTCTCCGGGGTTGGCCGGGCGTCGGGTCAAGGCTTCAGGCGCCGCCCACAGGGTGAGGCCGCCAAAGAGCGTATCCAGCTGGATGGCGCAGGCGAAGGGCTTCCCGTCAATGTGCAGGGTTTCTGCATAGCGCACCTGGCCGCAGCCCATGACAAAATTTTCCCGGCGACCGACATCGGTCGGGTCCCATTCACCGTCGTGGTCAATAAGGTAGTCACCGCGGTTGTTCTGGCTCCGGTTTAAGGCGAAGGTGGGCGCAATAATGAGGCCGGGAATCACCGGCAGGGATTCGGAACGGGCCAGGGCGGTCAGGTATTCGGCTTCTGTGGCGAACAGCTCCAGGGATGAGGCCAGCAGGCAGATCTGGGCGGAGAAGGGTTCGACTTGCTGGTCAGGCGTCAGCACGTGCCGGGTGGGGACATCGATGGGTAGGACGTTTTGCACCTGGGGGCTGAAGACGCCCATGACCATGGTGTGCATATGGGGGGCCGGTAAGTCGTCGGCCTTTTCGTACTGGGGCACGAGTTCCCAGACGGAGGGGCCGTTCATATGGGCGTTGTAAGCCGGCCGGGCAGGGGCCTCTGCCCGGTGGTAGATGATGACGTCGATTAAATCATTTTCCACCGGCAGCTCGATGACCTCGTAATGGCCGCGCCAGGCGCTTAAAATATGCCGGCGGTTGCCGGGAAAGTCCCAGATGGACTCAAAATCCGCGCGGTTGTGCTGTAGGTAGAAGAGCTCATCCCGTTGGCCGGGAATAGCCGAATGAAATAAGTGTGCGTATAAAGCCATGCCCGCGCTCCTTTCTTTGCGATCCTACTGGACGGCAACTCCTGCAATCGGTATACTTAGGGTAGCTTTGCCGATAAGAGGCCAGCCCTGCGGTCCCCGCCGGACCAAGAAATGTTTGCATACAAACCATCCGCCGGCCAGGGTCAAGTAACCCTTATTATAACCAGTGCCTGGCAAATCTACAAGCGGTGGGGACCGCAGGGCTGCTTATAGGTAGCTGCAGGCTGGCGCTGACGGCCGGTGCCTCGGTCACCGCAGCAGGCGTCTCCCCTGTGGATGGACCTATGCTCACCCATTTATAAACTCAAGCCCCATCTTTCTTTACCCTATAGATACCCGTTCGGGAGGTTCTCTATGAAAAAACTCGGAGCGGTCGGTCTGGTGCTCCTGCTTTTGCTGACCACCGCATGTCAAAATAGCCTCTATCGTGACGATACCGTCTACATGGTCAACCGTGACCGGGCCAACAAGGAAGAGCTGGTCAACGTCATCACTGCTGACGGTCCCCGGCCCTTTCGCGCCGATGCCCTGAAAAACATCAACCCGGGGGCCGGTGAGAGCCCCTTGTACATCGACCGCAAGGCCGGTCTGATGTGGATCTTTCGCCCGGATAGCGCTCCCTTCGGCTGGGAGAAGATCAGCATTTTGGCGCCGCCCTGCGCCTGGGGAACGGTTTTTGCGGAAGACCTGAAAACCGGAGCCCGGAGTGTGCTGGTAGCCAATGTGCCCGCCCCTGAACGGGTCCGCCTGGATGCCCCTGCAGACCGGCTTTACTGGCTGGCGGACGGCCAGCTCTACATTGGTGACTTGCGCCGCCAGGCGGTAGAGGGGCCGGTGGCGGTCAACGCCCAATCGCGGTTGGTGGATATGTTCATTTCGCCGACAGAATCCCGCAAACTCTACCTTTGCCCCTTGGGCCAGGCGGATTTCGGTTACTACCCGGATACCGGCCGCAGTGTGCCCCTTTATGAAATGCAGGAGCGGTTTTACGATACGGCGCCCCTGAGCAAACAATATTTTTACGCCAACCAGTGGCGGCAGGACGAAGAGGGCGATGCCAAGGGCCTGTGGACGGTCATCGCCGATACCCGGCGTGAAGTGGCCCGTGTCCTGGCCCGGGGCAGTTATGCCGATGCTTATAAGACCGGCGTTTTGCTCTTGGGTGACCAACGTTTCGGCTTAACCCTGGTGCCGGATTTCAATGCGCCGGAAAAAACCATTAGAATCACCGACCAGTATGTCTACCAAAGCGGCTTTTTTGCCAAGGGGGGCATTTATTGGATCGGCGACAACGGATTCCAGCAAAATGCCGGGCCCGGTAGGCCGGCCTATCTTTTACATATTTTGAGCCCGGAGGGGAATGAAATCAAGCGCCTGCCCTTATCCGGCGCGGCCATCTTGGTGAGGGCCACCGGGAAAAGTGCCGTTTGTGCCGGCCCGGCAGCGGAATCCATTGATCTTACACAGGCCGAAATTACCGCCGAGCGGAGCTGGCAAAGCCGCTGGCTCTCGGCGCCCTTGGGTTTGGAAGAGGCGGTCAGCAATACGGTGCGCGCTTTCGGCAACAGCCTCTTGGGCGATAAGTCGGCCCTGGCTGAGTTGCAACGGATGGCCATTACAGAAGAAGCCGCCCAGGGCATTACAGCCAATGCAGATGTGACCAGTGATCTATCTACCAACCGGCATGTTGAAGGCCACTTGCGCAATGCTCTTTTGTCGCAGGATACCGGTTTGGCAGAAGGGATTCTTTGTGTGGAAGCAACCGATGAAGACGATCACAGTGAGCTGCGCCGGGTGTCGATTCGCTACCAGTTGTTTGCCGGGGAGTGGCGGATTGTGCAGTTTTCTGCGGCTGAATAGGTAAGGAGGCGGTCTAGATGAAGGGCTTATTGGAATGGCTGGACAACCACGGCGGCTGGCGGCGGTGGCTGGCGGCCGCTTGCGCCGTCCTGCTTCTTGGCGGCTGCTTTTGGCAGAGCCACCGGCTGCCGGATATGGGCGGGGCCAACCCGGCGCGCATGCCGGTATCTGCGGAAAACGCCAAGTTAATTGATACCTCTGATGATGGCGGGTCGCTGGAAAGTTCGGAGCCGCAGGAAGTGGTGGTCCATGTCAGTGGCGCCGTGGCGCATCCGGGTGTCTACACCCTATCCGGCCGGGCGCGGGTGAACGACGCCATTGCGGCGGCTGGGGGCGCCTTGCCGGAAGCGGATACGGAGGCCCTGAACCTGGCCCAGCGGTTAACCGATGGGACTAAGATTGTCGTGCCCCGCCAGGGAGAAGCGGCGCCGCCGGCGACCGCCCCCGGCACCATTTCCGCCGCCGACCCTGCCGGTGGCCGGATCAGTTTAAATACGGCCAGCCTTGAAGACCTGCAAAAGCTTTCCGGCATCGGTCCGGCCAAGGCCCAGGCCATTGTGGCCTATCGGGAAGCCCACAATGGCTTTCGCAGTGTGGAAGAATTAAAGCAGGTCAGTGGCATCGGCGAAAAAACCTATGACCGGCTGGCGGCAGATATTCAACTGTAAAGGGCCTAAAACGGGGTGGTCTTATGTGGCATCTCAAGCGTGACGGCGCCTGGTTGGCGCTGGCCTTTATCCTCGGTCGGCTGCTCTTTGCCGGCGTGTATTGGCCGCTGCTCCTGTTACCGGCAGCGGCTTATTTTTGCCGTCCGGGCAAACTGGCCTGCGTCCTGGCCCTGGCGCTAGGCCTCTGTGGCCTCGGCTGGGGCAGCGGGACGGTGTCGACCCTGCCGGCTGCTCTGGATGCGGACCGTCCTGTTTCCATCAGCGGCACCGTGTTATCTACCAGCCCCTACCGGACCACACTGCTGGTGGACCGGGAAAAGGGGCGCCCTGCTGCTGCGCCTTACCGGGTATCCTTGCGCCGCAGTTACGGTGATGACCGGCCGCTGGCGCGGGGTCAGCAAATTGCGGTGAAGGCCTACTTGCGGACGCCGGAAAAGCAACGAGCGCCGGGCGGTTTTAATGAAGCCTTGTGGCTGACCGGCCAGGGGGTCTTTGTCGTGGCCCAGGCAAGGGAAAAAGTGACCGCCGGCCCGCCGGTCCCCAACCGGCTGCAAGACCTGGCGACGGTCCTGCAAAAGCGGTTGACCGCCTACCTTTCGCCGGACAGCGCCAGCTTGACCCGGGCCATCTTGCTTGGGGAAACCGCCGGCCTCCACCCGGATTTTTACCGCCGGGGGCAACTCCTGGGCATGGTGCATATTTTTGCGGTGAGCGGCCTGCACGTGGGGATGATTTTGGCCTTTATCATGGCCCTTTTGCGGCTGGTTCAAGTGCAGTCGCTAGGGGCCAGGCTCATCGCTGCCGGGCCGCTTCTGACGGGCTATGCCCTCCTGGTGGGGGCGCCGCCATCGGCCGTGCGGGCTGTGGTCATGGCGGTCATTGCCCTTTTGGCCCTGGGGAGCCACCGGTATGCCGACCCGCCGAGCATCCTCATCTATGCGGCGGCGGCCCTGGTCATCATGGATCCCTACTGCCTGTGGCAGATCGGCTTCCAGCTATCATTTATCATCACCGGCGGCCTGATTCTTCTTGTGCCGCCGCTGCAGCGCCTGCTGGCCCCCCTGCCGCCGGTCCTGGCCAACCCCTTGGCCGTGGCCTTGGCGGCGGAAATGGCCGGTGCGCCCCTGATTGCCTATTATTTTAACCTGTGGACGCCCCTGTCGGTGGTCGCCAACTTGGTCCTGGTGCCCCTGGTGGGCCTCTTGGTGCCGCTCGTCTTAGCGGCCCTCTTGGCCTCCTTTGTCCTGCCGCCGGTGGCGGGGCTTCTGTTTTTCCTGGCCGACGCCCTGGCCCACCTGATCATTTGGCTGGTCCAGGTGCCGGGTGGTGCCATCGCCGCCCATCATGTCAATGTCGGCGCGCCGTCCTTTTGGGCGGTCTTGCTGGCCTACGGGGCCATGGGGGCCGGCGTTTTTGCCCTGAAACAGGTCAAGCAGGTCCGTTTGCCCCAGCGACTGGCGGCCTTGGCCCTGGCGGCCGGGGTCATCGGCCTTTTATACACGCCGGTGGACGAGGACCTCAGCTGCCTGGTTTTAGATGTCGGCCAGGGGTCTGCCGCCTATTGGCAGAGCCCGGAAGGCGTCCGCCTGCTCTTTGACACCGGTCCGTCTGCGGATGGCGCGGCCGCCGCCATGCGGGCCCTGGGCGTCAACCGCCTGGATGCGGTGGTGGTCAGCCATGGCGATGAAGACCACCTGAATGGCTTGGCCCGCGTGCTGGATGACGTCCGGGTGGACCGGTTGCTGGTCAGCGCCCCCTTGGCCAAAGATGAAGCCCTGCAAGCCCTGGCCCCCCGCCTTCTTGACACCCAAGTGCTGGCGGTAGCGGACCGGAAGACCCTTCAAATAGGCGACGTCAGCCTGAAATTGAGCCTTTTAAGTGAAGGCGATGACGAAGAAGCCAACGCCAACCAGCTGGCCGCCTACCTGACCGATGGCCGGTCATCCCTGGCGGCGCCCGGCGATAGCCCGGCAGAGGCCATGACCGCCTGGCACCGCCCGCCGGCCGACGTCTTGCTGGTCCCCCACCACGGCAGCCGCAACAGCCTGGCCCCCAAAGATTTGCAGCGTCATCCGGCGGCCCTTGCCTGTTGCAGCGCCGGACGCCACAACCGCTACGGCCATCCCCACCCCCAGGTGCGGGCTGCCTACGCCCGGGCGCAGATCCCCTTTTATGTCACCGCCGACCGGGCCAGCCTCTTCATTTATCGCGCCGGCCAGGGCCTTGAAGTGGCCACGCCCTACGCCTGAACCGGCGATTCATCTTTCGCTATGGTCAATTGACAGAAAACGCGCTATAATAATGAAAACCATAACCCCTGTGTCAAGGAGTGATACAATGAAGAAAAAGCTCTTGGCGATCCTGCTCGTCATGTCCTTCGGCCTGACCTTCCTGCCGATACCTGCCCATGCCGATGTTTTAAAAGAAGGCCTGCCGGAAGTGGCAGGCGCCTCCTACGCTGTCATCGACGGCGACAGCTGCGATGTGCTCTTCGGCAAAAAATACGATCAAACCTTTGATCCCCAGACCCTGGTGCAAATGATGACCGCCGTTTTGATTATTGAAAAAGGCAACTTGAAAGACACGGTGACCGCCCCGGAAATGCCTGCCGCCATCAACTCGGGCAATACGGTTTTCCTGCGTAAGAACGAGGAATTCAAGCTGTCGCGTCTATTGGAAGCCATTTTAACTTACAACGCCAATGACGCCGCTTACGCCGCGGCCGTTCACATCGGCGGGTCGGAAGAAAAATTCATCGATATGATGAACGCTGAAGCGAAAAATCTCGGCATGACCAACACCGAGTTTAAAAGCGTCTACGGCGGTGCCAAGGGGCAAAAAAGCACGGCCCACGATATGGCGCTCTTGGCCGCTAAGGCCTCCAGCCTGGAAAAATACGTGAGCCTGACCCTCAAGCCCACCATGAACTGGAACGGCGAAATGTTCGCCCATGACAACATCCCCAACGCCAACGGCTTTCAGCAAATCATGGAAGATGGCGTCGGCCTGAAACTGTCCAACCAGAAGGGGCCCAAGACCGATAAAATCCACCTTGCCGCCAGCTACACCAAGGGCGGCCGCACCGTCGTCGCCGTGATTGCCGATGCCGACAGTGAAGCCGGGGTCTACGTGGACGCCGAAACCCTGCTGAATTACGGCATGGACCACACCAAGAGCATGAAACTCATCAGTAAAAACACCCCCCTGGCCAGCCTTACCCTGGCCGGCGGCCAGCGCCTCCGGGTGGCTGCCCAGAAAAATTACAGCGTTACCACCATTAACGACAACAGCATTCGCCCGGAAGTCCGGACCGAGATCGACGACCTGGACCTTCCCATCAAGAAAGGCGATGTGGTGGGTCAAATCAAGGCCGGCACCGGACAAAAGGCGACCAGCGTTCCGCTGATTGCCCTGGATGACGTCAAAAAACCGGTCAATTGGTGGAAGGCTGCCGCTATCTTATTGTTACTCCTATACCTGGCCCTTTTCATCGCCCGGATTTATTACCGGAGTAAACGCCGTAAAACGCCGCCGCGCCGGCCGGGCAAGGCCCGCCGCCAACCGCCGCGCGCCTTGAAACACGCCGCCGGAAGACCTGGACCGGGGCCGCGCCGGCCCCTTCCGGCCAATCCGTCCGGCGGGTCGGAGAGCGGACGCCGGAGCCTGGAAAATCGGGTGCGGGAAGAACGCAACCGCCGCACCTATACCATTCACCGAGAATACCCGGGCGATGACCGATGACAGCCCTGGCCGTTTTCTACGGTGACGACGTTTACGCCTTGGACACAGGAATTGAACGATATATTGACGGGGCGCTGCCTGCAGAGGTGCGCCCCTATAATTTTGACATCCTCGGTCCGGAGGCTGACGTCGACGCCGTCCTCCTAGCCGCCGCTACATTGCCTTTTGCTGCCGAGCGCCGCCTGACCCTGGTTAAGCAGCCTGCCTTCGCCTTGGAAAAGCGCCCCGGCGGTCATTTGAGCGCCGCCCAAAAGGCCCTCCTGGCCTACCTGGACCAGCCCAACCCTGCCCACGGCCTCATCTTTCGCCTGGAAACAGAGGCCAGCTGCGGCGCCTTTCTCAAAGCCCTCGCAGAGCAAGCCGACTGGCACGACTGCCGCAAGCCCAAGCCGGATGCCCTCCACCGGGAGGCCCGGGACCGCCTTAAAACCGCCGGCAAACGGCTGACCTATGACGCCGACGCCGTTCTCTTCCAGGCCGCCCGCGATTGGAATACCGCCACCCTGGCGGCTGAACTGGACAAGGTCTTCCTCTATTACACCGACCAAGAGGAGCTGACCGCCGCCGACCTGAACCGGGTCCTCTCCCGCACGGTGCCCAGCACCATCTTTACCCTGCTGGACGCCGCCATGACCGGCAAAACGGCCGAAGCCCTCACCGCCTATGAGGACCTTGCCGCCACTGGAGAAATGACCTCTGCCGTCCAAGTCCTTGCCCGCCTGATCGACAGCACCCGGACCCTGCTCGCCGTCCAGGGCATGCAAAGCGAGCGTCGCACCCAAGCCGATATGGCCAAACGCCTCGGCAAGCACCCCTACGTCATCAAGAAATCCCTGGGCCAGGCGCGGCCCTACACCACTGCCGCTCTTGTCCGCCGTCTGACCTACCTGCTGGAGCAGGATATTCGCGCCAAAACCGTCAGCGGCATCAATGATGACGCCCTCATCCGCGAAACCCTGATTGCTTTGACCACCGCCCCGGTCAAGTAAAAAGACTGCAAGGCCTGCCCTGCCTCACCGGCGGGCAGGTATCGGCTCCTTGAAAATTTTTCTTGTCAGTATAGACGTCAAATGATATAATGAGGATTGTTACAATATACGCTATCCGCCAGCCGTTTCCGAACGGCCCGGAAAATTGATCCAAAGGGAGGTGCTTTGTATGGCAAATATTAAATCCGCTAAAAAACGCGCCAAAACCGCAGAAGTGCGTCGTATGCGCAACGTGAGCCAAATTACCGCTATGCGTACCGCGATTAAAAAATTCGACAGCGCTGTTCAGGCTGAAGATAAAAATGCCGCTAAGGAAGCCATGGCCGTAGCGATCAAACGGATCGACCAAGCCGGCGCCAAAGGGCTTTTACACAAAAACAACGTGGCCAACAAAAAATCCAGAATCACAAAAGCATTTAACAAAATGGCGTAACATTCGCCTGCTGTGCCACCGGTCGGTGGCTTTTTTTGTACTTGTCCGCCCAGCGTATCTTGAGGAGGAAAGAGATGTCAGACGATAAGACACAATCGGAACAAGCCCCGCAACCCCTCGCCGACACCGATCCCGCAGCGGAAGCCACGCAACCCTCTGATGAAGCGGTCACCCAGGCCTACTTAAACGACATGCCCTTAGATGAAGCCTTTTTAGACGAAGGAGAGACCGGCTCTGAAAGCACCGAGCTCTCTTCCGATGAGGCCACCGCAGACATCGACCGGGATGCGCCGGAAGACAACAATCGCCCGCTGACCGAAAAATTAAAAGCTTTCGCCGATCAATTGATGGACAACCCGGCGCCCCTCTTGCGTAAAGACAGCGTCATCATTCCCCGTGAACCGGCCCTGGAATTGGTTGAGGAGCTCTTGGCCTATGCGGAAAGCGATGGCCTTCCCGCTGAGGACAACTTGATCGACGCCCTGGCCGCTGACGGCCATTATGAAGACCCGGCCTACAGGCCCTTGGAACGAGTCAAATCGCGCGCTCAAGTCATCATTGCCAACGCCACCGTACAAGCGGACAACATCGTCAACGATGCCCGCGTCTTGTCCAAACAGCTTTTGCAAGACACGGAAGACCAGATCAAGGCCCGCTATGATGAAGTGGACACCGACATAAAAAATAAGCTTGACGGCGCCCAAATCCTTTCAGAAAAACGGTTGACCGAAGCCCGGTCCGCCCTGACCCAGTCTCGTCAGCAGGCGGTCGACATCATCAACCGGTATATGGATAAGGCCGAAGACGACTACCAAGGCTACTGGGTCCGGGCAGAAAAGACCCTGCAAGCCGCCTTGGACAAGTCTGACGTCACCCTTGGCAAAGTGGCCGATGTTTTTGAACGGGAGCTGGAAGTCATCGCAGAAGACCTGCAGACCATCGACGGCATCCTGGAAGAGCTGAAAATGAATCGACCCAGATAACCCTTTCCACCTATCGCGAAGCGATAGGTTTTTTTATGCCCTGAAAAGAGCCTTGCCATCAGCCAAGCCGGCCAGCCAAAACCGGTCTCTTGAGGCCTTCCACCTCCACTGCGAAAAAAGTATCAAAAAAGAGTTGACAGGCCTTGTCGTGCGTGGTATTATAAACAAGCTGTCGCAAGCGGCAGCTCTTTGACAATTAAACAGCCAGACAAGCGTACGAATTAAGTGAACATGAGCTAGA